>JAFOIV010000084.1 GCA_017420535.1 Eubacterium sp.
GATTTAGCGCAGAGGCTTAAAGACATTAGTCAAGAGAGACATGAAACTCTATATAATGAAAAAACAATAAAGTTGTTATCCTTAATTATTGAAAAACTTTCAGAGTTGATGACGCCAGATGATTGGGAAATTGAAATAGGTGATCCTAATGATTATGAAATATATGATGTAACAGATAATGATGAAGTCGTAAATGCTATATATATAAGCAATCATGATAGTGGAAATCCTATGTTAATACTTGATTTAGGTAATATGCATGATGTTGAAGCATTTATTCGTGATCAAGATAGCTGGGGTGCATTACTTCTCATTCTACTTAATAAGCTAGAGTTTAATAATGAGTATGCGAAAATACTTTTGGGTAAGAGCGGTATTGATAGAAGTGAATTGCGCTCTAGGGTAGAGTTTATTAGGCTCAATTATGTTATGCAGGGGAAAAAATTGTTTGAACCACAAGCATATCAGTATAATCCGGTTAATATTTCTGTCAGATATGACAGCAATATTGATTATGCGCAGTTTGCTGATATTGTATCAGTCATGAATGAATATAACATTCATAGAAGTATACTAGATAAATACCTTAGAATATACCAGGTTATAGAAAATTATATGTACAAGTATCAGATTTGTAGCTTGTATGCAGACTATGGTTACAGCCGTTTATCCGTTAGAGATTTTAAGTGTTTAAGTGAACGACTGTCAAGAAAAGAACAGGAATCGCTAGACAAATTGTTTGATGCAGTGGGAAATGTAAGCATTGATGGTATTAAGTTGGTAGATCGTGTCGCTGATTCTTGGGCAAACGTGATTGATATAGATCAAAATCTTCGAGCACATATGAGAAGATTGTGTATACAGCTTGGAATTCGAATAGATAATGGAATTCCTACTGTCAATGCAACTAATCATGAAAGAATTCTTGCTTTTTTTGGAAAACTGATTTACAAAATGCGATGCTCAATAGTGCATAACAAAGTGAATGAATATCACATTAGTTACGATAATTTGGATACTATGACTAAACAATTATTAGAGGATTTTTTAATGCCTAATATGGAGTTGGTTACATATGGGTTGATGCTAACTAACAATGCGTATGTCATGTATCAGCACAAGGAATTAAATCTTTACTAGAGTTATAATTGGTAAGTGGTAAATAGCTCGTGGATGGTAATTAGCCTCCATCTTTAGGATAATGTTGTGAAGTGTAATTTCACACTTTACAAACTTTTTACATTTTTCACACTTTATCCGATTGGAGGTACAGCTTATGGCAACACGAACCGAAACCCGTCAAATTCGATTAGCACAGTGGCGTAAGATTTTTCAACAGAAGGCAGAATCTGGTCTTACTGCTAAAGAATTCTGTGCAATCAATAACATTTCCAAAGATGCTTACTATTACTGGCAAAATCTTGTCAGACAGGAAGCGTTGGCTACAGTACAACAACAACCAGCCTTAGTTGAATTGAAGCCACCTATGTTGAAAAATGCACCTATACAAGCAACTGACAGAAAACAAGAAACAGTTTCTCCCAGTCTTTCCATTACTGTTAATGGTGCTACAATAAATGTTAATTCTGACACTCCAAAGGAACTGCTTTCCATGGTTCTGGAGGTGGTGTCCAATGCTTAATGATGCTACTTATAGTCACATATATATCGCAGCCGGATATACAGATCTTCGACGTGGTATTGATGGCCTGGTTGCTATCATAAAAAATGATTTCAATCTTGATCCCTATGATCAGGATAGTATATATCTCTTTTGCGGCAGGAGAACCGATCGTATCAAAGCGATAGTCTTTGAAGGTGATGGTCATATACTTCTTTACAAAAGATTAGTGGACGGAAAATTCCAGTGGCCACGCAGTCCTGAAGATGTAAATAAGATAACACTGCAGCAGTATAGATGGCTTATGGATGGCCTTGCAATAGAACAGAAAAAGGTCATAAAACATAAGACTCCATCTTTGATATAAAACTTGTTCCTTGACATATGAATAATGTTATTTAATATCTCAAAAAGTAGCAAAAAGCCGCTAAAATACTGGATTTCACAACGGTTTTGTGGTATACTTCTAGTATGTCAAACATAAGAAAAATCCCAGAAAACGAACTGAATAAATTATCTAAAGATGCACTCATTATGCTGTTTCTTCAGCTTAGTGATTCTTTTGAAATGCAATCTTCTCAGCTTGAGATCCTTCAGAAACAGAATGAAAAGCTTTCTTCTCAGATTTCTAATCTTCAGGAAAGTATCGCAGTTCTTACTCAACATAGATTTGGCAGAAAAACAGAGAAGTCTAATACTTTTGCTGGACAACTTACATTTAATCTTGAAACTATGAACATTATCAATGAAGCAGAAAAGCTTCTTGAGGATGGAGAACCAGAAGAACCGGCTATTGAGACTGTTGTAAAGGCTCATGTACGCAAGAAGACCAAAGGCAAACGTGAAGAAGATCTTTCAAGAGTTGAACATCAGGTCGAAAAACACTACCTGTCTGAAGAACAGTTAAATGAAATCTTTCCTAATGGTTATAATCAACTTCCAGATGATGTATATACTAATCTAGAGTTTGTTCCTGCGAAATTTATCGCAAAGGAACATCATGTAGGTGTATATACATCCAAAGGATCTGATCATAGGTTTGCACGAGGAGATCATCCTATCGAACTTTTAAAGTCCAGCATACTGACACCTTCTCTCGCAGCAGGTATATTTAACTACAAATATGTAGATGCTATGCCTATCAATCGTATCTCTGAAGAATTCAGAAGAAATGATGTTGAAATATCAAGACAGGTTATGGCCGGATGGATGATAAAGCTCGCCGACAGATATATAAGAATCATTTACAATGAGATGAAGAAACATATCTTGACAAGTAAGCTTATTCATTGCGATGAAACACCATTTAAGCTTGTAAATGATGGTAGATCTCCAAACTCAAAGAGTTATATGTGGGTTTACCATTCATTACCAAAGTACGACGCACCACCGATATTCATCTATGAATATCAGCTCACCAGAAAGGCTGATCATCCAAGAGAATTCCTCAAGGATTATAAAGGTATTCTGATGACGGATGGATATCAGGTATATCACACTCTTGAAAAAGAGTGTCCGGATACTCTGAATGTTTCTGGGTGCTGGTCACACTGTAAACGTAGATTTGCAAATCTTGTTAAATCTATAGGCACAAAGAGCAAAACCGGGACTATTGCAGCAGAAGCTAATGAACGTATAGCTGCAATCTATCATGTAGATAACATGACAAAAGGCAAGTCACAAGAAGAGATTTTAAATAACCGTAAGGCATCCGTAAAACCTCTTGTTGACTCTTTCTTTGCGTGGATTAAAACAATTTACGAATCAGGGGCACTTGATAAATCAAGCGAAACGTATAAAGCTGTTCAATATGCAGTCAATCAGGAATCATATCTAAGAAAGTTCCTTGATAATGCTATTATCCCTTTGGATAACAATGATGCGGAACAGAGCATCAAAGCATTCTGCGTGGGAAAACACAGCTGGCATATCATTGATTCCAAGAATGGTGCTGAGGCAAGCGCTATACTCTATAGTATTGCCGAGACGGCAAAGGCAAACGGCTTAAAGCCATATGAGTATTTCAAATATGTACTTGAAGAAATCCTGAAACATCAGGATGATGCTCTTGAAACATACATAAAAGATTTACTGCCATGGTCAACAGCCTTACCTGACAGCTGTCGAAAACAAATCAATAAATAACTTTCACAGCCATCCCTTCGGGGGTGGCTTTAATTTAGAAGTACACGAGTGGTTTACCACTTAC
>JAFOIV010000085.1 GCA_017420535.1 Eubacterium sp.
ATGAGTGGAGGAGATGGACTTAAATTTGAGCAGTATGATAATGCACGTTCACTATTTAGTCCATTTTCAAATAAGGTTTGTGAAAGAGCTCTTAAAATGGGAGAAAACAATGCCTGCATGAAGAGGATAGTTGCAGCCCCTACAGCAGGTTCCTGCGGAGTTATACCAGCGATTATGATCACTGCGGAGGAATGCCTTAATCTCTCAGAAGATGATATAGTTAAAGCTTTGTTTGTGGCAGCTGGAATTGGAAATGTAATAGCTGAAAACGCCAGCATTTCCGGCGCCAGAGGCGGCTGCCAGGCGGAGATCGGAAGTGCATCAGCTATGGCTGCAGGAGCCTTATTTTTCCTTAAAATGAAACTGGAAAAAAGAAACTCTGATAATAATGAAATAGCAGATATTGAAATAGCTAATGAAAAGTTGTCAAAAGAAGACTTGTTTAGGGCAGATTTTTTAAAGGAGCTGGGGATAGGAAATGCGGTGGCATTTGCTTTAAGTAACATGTTGGGACTTACCTGTGATCCTGTAGGAGGATTAGTAGAAGTTCCTTGTATAAAAAGAAATGCATCTGGGGCAGTTAATGCCATTCTTGCGGCAGAACTGGCCTCGGCAGGTATAAAAAGTGTCATTTCAGCAGATGATGTAATTGATTCCATGAGAAGAATTGGAGATTCAATGCATCCGGATCTTAAAGAAACAGCAATGGGTGGCCTTGCAACAACCGAAAGCGCCCAAAAAGCCTTAAAAAAATAAGAGCTAAGCGGTACTTGACAAGAAATTTCAAATCTGATATATTTTCTTTCAATATAGAGCGAGGGAGTAGCAACCATCTTGTTAGGTGGTAACTTAAATCGTCAGTACGAATTTATTCCGGTTAGGTTTTAATTGAGCGAGACTTGAACTATTAATATGGTTCTTGGTTTCGCTTTTTTTGTATGATAGAAAATGGTTATCCTATTTTTTGTTATGGTAGGGACTGGCTACCTATAAAAAGCGGAATAAATGGAAAGGAGAGAAAAACAAAGTGTATGAAATTGAAAAATTAAATTCCATAAGAATTAAATGGGTTGCTTCGAGTATAATTGGAATAATTGGCATTGGACTCATAATTCTGGGACGAATGATGGAACGATCAGAGATGGAACAGAGTTACTTATTATTGATCATGGTCATTGCTATAATACTTATTATTCTGGGAGTTCATTTTAATACTAAGTACAATAAAGAGTTTAAAAAAATCTACAAAGAAATATTTGTAGAAGGAACCTTGAGAGAAAACTTTAATAATGTTTATTATGATCCGACAAGGGGTTTTTCCGAAATGGCTGTAAGGGGATTTGATCTTAACATGATGGGAAATCGATTTAGATCAGAAGATTATATAAGAGCAAGTTTCAATGGTATAAATTTTGAAACTTCAGATGTATATATAGCGCAGCATACATCCAGTGGAAAATCTTCACATACGACAGTTTATTTTGAAGGAAGAATGTTGATCCTTGATTTCCCTGAAAAGTATGTTAATTCTGTAAGGGTTTATTCAAAAGCATTTGCATATAGACAGGGAAGGCTTTCGGGACTTGTTTCAAATAAAGTTGATATGGAAAGCGTCGATTTTAATAAAATATTTGATGTATTAACATTAAATGATCATGATGCATTTTATCTTTTGACGCCACAGCTTATGGAAAGACTTCAGGTACTTCAGCGAAGATATAGCAGCATTGCTTTTCATATAAGAGGCAATAAACTTATTATTGCTTTTAATGAAGTGAACAATGATGCCTTTGATCCAAAGTCTATGTGGTCAAAGATAGAGTATGAAGCAGAAAAAAGAAAGGTGCAGGCGGATATAGGTGATATAAAGCAGATTCTTTATATTCTAGGGCTTGTAGCATAAATAATTTTAAAAAGATAAATTTTTAGGAGGAAAAAAATATGAAATTAGCAATTGGAATTGTAGTAGTTGTTGTGATTCTTTTAGTATGGTATGTTTCAACATTTAACAGCATTAAGAGAGCAGATTTAAAGGTTTCAGAAGCACTTTCTGGGATCGATGTAGCTTTAACAAAAAGATATGATGTTCTCACAAAGATGCTTGATGTTACAAAAGCATACAAGATTCATGAGAAGGAAGTTCTTACAGAGCTTGTTAGTTTAAGAGCTGGAATGTCAATGAGTGATAGAAATGCAGCAAATTCAAAAATGGATGCGCTTTCTTCACAGTTCCGTTTTTTAGCAGAGAATTATCCAGAACTTAGATCAAGTGAAAACTTTGTACAGCTTCAGAGAGTGATCGCAGATGTTGAGGAGCATCTTCAGGCATCACGTCGTCTTTACAATGCAAATGTAACAGCATATAACGGACGTATCGTTACATTCCCTTCAAATATCGTAGCAGGTATGATGGGAGCAACATCAAAGGCATTCTTTGAAGCTGATGAAGTAAAGCGTCAGGATGTTAAGATGAACTTCTAATAATCAAAGCAAAAGGGATGTTAGGATGAAGTTCTAACAAAATAATAACTGTAAAATTGAAAAATCTATTAATTTAGATTATGATTAATTAAGGCATAGTTGAAAATTAAGGCTATGTCTTAATTTTTTGCAAAGGAAGTTGATTAAAAAAATGAAAAAAATAACACTCACAAAATATACAGATTTTATAGTTGATGAAACAACAAAACTTTTAAATATCGATTCACCAACAGGCTATACAGATGAAGCAGCTGCCTGGGTAAAGGAAGAATTTAAAAAATTAGGCTTTGAAGCAAAGCTTACTAATAAGGGCGGCGTGATAGTAAATTTTGGTGGTGAAGATAAAGACAATGGACTTCTCTTAGAAGCTCATGCAGATACTCTTGGAGGCATGGTAGCAACAATAAAGTCAAATGGAAGGCTGCAGCTTACTAATCTCGGTGGTATGAATCCAAATAATGCAGAGACAGAAAATGTAAGAGTAGTAACAAAGTTTGATGGAATCTACGAAGGAACATTTCAGCTGAACAATGCTTCTATCCATGTAAATGGTGAATATAATAATACAAAGAGAAGCTGGGATACATGTGAAGTTGTATTGGATGAGGATGTTAAGACTAAGGAAGATACAGAAAAATTAGGAATTTCAGTAGGAGATATCGTCTGCTTTGAACCAAATGTAAGAGTTACAAAGTCAGGCTATATTAAATCAAGATTCTTAGATGATAAGCTCAGCGTAGGAATATTACTGGGACTGGCTAAGTATATCAAGGAGAAAAAAATCACTCCAAAGAGAGCTCTTTATGCGCATATCACTGTTTTCGAGGAAGTTGGACATGGTGGATGTGGAAATGTACCTGAAGGCTGTACAGAAGCCATTTCTGTTGATATGGGTTGTGTAGGTGAGGGCCTTACATGTACAGAAAAACAGGTTTCAATCTGCGCTAAGGATAGCGGTGGACCTTACAGCTACGGCATAGTTCAGGGACTTGTGGCAGCGGCTAAGGAAAGCGGCGCTGATTATGCAGTTGATATTTATCCACATTATGGAAGTGATGTAGAGGCAACTCTTGGTGCCGGAAATGACCTTAAGCACGGCCTTATCGGAGCAGGAGTTTATGCATCTCATGGTTATGAAAGAAGTCATAGAGACGGAGCTGAAAATGTACTTCGTCTCCTTATACAGTATGCTTTGAATTAATAAAAGTTTTAAATGAAAGATAGCAGTGGAATGGAAAATAAAGCTTATTATCATCTGCCAGGACTATTTGAGTTCTATGAATTTTATAAAGTATTCCTGCCGCTTTTCAATGAAAAAAGAGAATATTTCTATGACTGGTGCGATATTGGTTCTATATACGGCGCACCGGCTGATATTCTCTGGGGTGGTGGCAGGATCGAATTAAATGATACCGATATGGGACAGGTCTTTAGACTTATGAATTATAATAAAATCTCTGCCCGTCTGGCCCTTTCAAATTCTCTTATAAGAAAGGAACATTTAAATGAGGAGAAGGCAAATAAACTCTGCCGTATTTTTCATCATGGAAGCGTTAAAAATGGTATCATCATCCATTCAGATCTGCTTTTAGATTATTTAAGAGAAAAGTATCCGGACTATTATTTTGTATCTTCAACTACAAAGGTATTAACGGATTTTAATGATCTAAAAAATGAACTGGACCGCGAAGAATTCAGCTTTGTGGTTCCTGATTTCAGGCTTAATAAAGAATTTGATAGTCTGAGTAAATTATCAAAGGAAGAAAAAAATAAGATTGAATTCTTATGTAATGAGTGCTGTTCTTTTGAATGTGCGAATAGAAAAGCATGTTATGAAAGTGTCAGCAAAAAAATCTTAGGAGAAGAAAGTAGCGACTGGGTTTGTGTTTCACGAAATGCTGCCGAAGGCTATAAATTCTCTAAAGCAATGGAAAATAAGGCATTTATTTCAGTGTCGGATATAAAAGATAAATACATTCCCATGGGATTTTCAAATTTTAAGATTGAAGGTAGAAGCCTTGGATCTGCGATCCTGCTGGAATTTATCATTTACTATATGACAAAGCCTGAGTATGCCTTAAAGTTAAGGGAAGAGATGTACTTAGACAGCATGCTGGATCTATTTTAAAGGAACTGAAGCAGGTAAGCGTGCGCTTAAGACACAGCAGAGTAATTTCGGTGGTGGTATAGAAAGAAGAATAACGGTTTATGATGTTGAAGGTGATGTTATTGTAGATGAATTAAAAAAATAAAAAGAAGTGATAGAGCGCCTATGAGTACAAATGCTTATAGGCGCTTTATTTGCCATTTTTAATCTATTTGACAGACTTACAATATTATGTTATTTTCTGAATAGAAAAAAAGAAAGGCACATTTAGTGTAGGTGGACCGATGAGAATTAGATAGTTTTATTTTAGGTAATTGCAGATTTTATATTTAAGACCTTATAGGTCTTTATTTTGCGTACGCTGAGATAAGATTATCATATTCTTTTAAAATCACTTGCACCCTAAGGGGCTTTCTTTGCATATATTGATTTTAATTTGTATGATAATCTGCTTTCGGTTAACGAAGGCAGATTTTTTTGTGCGAAGCCGAGCCAAGGTCACATATGCGGAGCATATGCATCATATAAAAGGACAAGCCATCGCATTTATGCGGAATGGCTTGCATTTTATATGATGCGGCCTCGTGGGATGTGCGCGAGGGTAGAAGAAATAAAGACCGGGGAGAATTGGAGGCAGATATATGTCACAGATCAGAGTTAGTAATCTTACATTTGCATACGAAGGCAGTCCATATGATGTGCTTAAGAATGTATCATTTAATATAGATACCGATTGGAAATTAGGTCTTATTGGAAGAAATGGCAAGGGAAAGACTACGCTTTGCAATCTTTTGCTGGGAAAGTATTCTTATCAGGGAAGCATTGTATCCAGCGTTCATTTTGATTATTTTCCGTTTAAGGTAAATGAAAGTGACTTGGAAAAAACGGCGGATGAGCTGATATCTATATGGAAACCTCAGGTGGAAAGCTGGCAGGTCCTTATTCAGATGAATGAGATTAAAATGGACCCAGAGTGTCTTTACAGGCCTTTTAAGACTTTAAGCCACGGAGAAAGGACAAGAGTTATGCTGGCAGCACTATTTGCAGGAGAAAATGAATTTCTGCTTATAGACGAGCCAACCAACCATCTGGATATCAAGGCTAGAAAGATAGTTAAGGATTATCTGGCTAAAAAGAAAGGTTTTATACTTATTTCCCATGACAGAGACCTGCTTGATGCAGTATGTGATCATGTACTGGTATTTAATAAGTCAACAGTGGAAGTACAGGCAGGCAATTTTTCAAGCTGGTGGGAAAATAAACAGAAAAAAGATGCGTATAATGCAGCTGAAAATGAAAAGCATCTTAAGGAAATTGGAAAGCTTAGGGAATCTATTAAGAGAAGCAGAAGCTGGGCTGATAAGAATGAAAGTACCAAGATTGGTTTTGACCCTATTAAAGAACATGACAGATGCCTTGACACGAGGGCAATAATAGGGGCAAAAACAAAGAAGATGCAGTTGAGAGTTCAGTCTTATGAAAAACGAGTTGATAGGGAGATTGAGGAAAAAGAAGGTCTTCTTCAGGATATTGAAAAGGTAGTGGACCTTAGATTAAACCCGCTCAATTATCATAAAGAAACCCTTATAGAAGCAAGAGATTTAAAACTTTCTTATGAGGGTGGGAAGGAATTATTTAATGGGCTTAACTTTAAGGTTAACAGAGGAGACAGGGTAATCCTTTCTGGCGAAAATGGCTCTGGAAAATCTAGTATTATAAGAGCAATATTTCAAGTTCTAGATGAAAAAAACGGAGTTGCTAACGATGGGAAGCTTCTGATTGAAGGGAGACTTGAAGTTCCTTCAGGTCTTATCATTTCTTATATTAATCAGGATACATCGGGATTAAAGGGAAGTCTTCATAACTTTTGTGTAGAGAGAAATATCGATAAGAGTCTTCTTCTTGCTATTCTAAGACAGTTGGATTTTGAAAGGGAGCAGTTTAATAAGAATATGGAAGATTTCTCTGAGGGACAGAAAAAGAAAGTGCTGATTGCTTCAAGTCTTCTTACAGCTGCACATCTTTATATATGGGACGAACCATTAAATTATATAGATGTATTTTCTAGAATGCAGATTGAAAAGCTTATCCTTTCGTACAAGCCCACAATGCTTCTGGTAGAGCATGATGTGAGATTTCAGGAAAAGATTGCTACAGAAGTGGTGAGATTATAGTATAAAGGATGTGAAGTACGTCAAAGGGCATTTAGTCTGCTGGCGTACTTCACGTCCTTTTTTACTTTTCAATATCATTTTTACTTTCTTTAGATCGGTATTCCTCAGGAGACATACCAATATGCTTATGAAACAGTCGGCTGAAATAAAGGGGATTATCGTATCCCACAAGCCTGGATATTTCACTTACTTTATAATTGCTGGATTTCAGCATATGAGTTGCAAACTTGAGCCTTATATTAATAAGGTATTGCAAAGGCGTAACATGGGTATAGCCCTTAAATTTTTTGAAGAAAGAACTGGTGCTGTAGCCAAGGGTTTTAATATATTCTTCAACATTGATGCTCTCTTGATAATGGTTGTGAAAGTAAGATATCACCGCATTAATTTCATTTCCGGAGATAGATGTTGCATTGGAGTTATCCTTTGAGGAGCGGCTTATACTGATCAGTAATTGGTTAAAGATTAGCGAAGTTGCAGAACTAAAATAATCCTTCTGAAATTGCAGTTCCAATATGATCTTTTCAAATAGGGAATTGTATAAAGAATCAGTACCACAAGGGATTACCTTGTTATCTATGTTTAGACCATATTTATTAAATAAATCAGTGATATCATTTCCTGTAAAATGGATCCAAAAAATATCAGTATGATCTTTGCTATAAAAAATGTATCTTTGGAAGTCATATGGTTTGTAGATGATCATATTTCCAGAGTTGATGATATTAGGAGCTTTTGAATCGTCAAAATAAAAATATCCCTTTCCGTGAGCGATATAAATAAGCTGATAATCCAGTCTGCCTGAAGGACGGCAGGTTTCTACTTCATTTCTTTTAATGAGTCGATAATTACCGCAGCTGTTGATTTGAAGCGGAATATCTTTGTTTATATATCCGTCCAGATTATTGTCAATAAAATCAGCATAATTTATAAACATCTTATTCCTCCCTTGCAAGAATGTGCATATATTATACAAGTTTGTTTATGGTTTTGAAAGGGGTGTTTTGATATCATATTATATATAAAATAAAAACTATAAATGAGGATAGAGAGGAACTTATTAATGACTAAAAAAATAATAACGGGAGTCATTTTTGGTATGGCTATGATGACGATGCTCTGCTCATGCAAAAAGAATGATGCAGGGAAGACTACTACAGACAATAAAGAAGAGGTTTCGACCGCATTTGAAGTTAAATTGCCTGAAGGACCGGAAGATTCAGATGTTTATATTGAAGCTGTTCCCGGGATAGAGGATGATTTTATAAGGGGAATGGACGCTTCTTCACTTGTTGTAGAAGAAAAGAGTGGAGTTAAGTATTACGGTTTTGATGGTAAGGAACAGGATCCACTTAAGACCTTTGCAGAGTCGGGGGTTAATTATATAAGGATACGCGTCTGGAATGATCCATATGATGAAAATGGAAATGGATATGGAGGCGGAAATAATGATCTGGCTACTGCTATTGAGATTGGAAAAAGAGCAACCAGTTACAATATGAAGGTTTGCATAGATTTTCATTATTCCGATTTCTGGGCAGATCCAAAGAGGCAGCATGCACCTAAGGCATGGCAGAATATGAGTCTGGATGAAAAGAGCGAGGCACTTTATCAATATACTTCAGAAAGTCTTACAAAGCTTTTAGATGAGGGCGTAGATGTTTCCATGGTTCAGATTGGAAATGAGATCAATTATGGAATGTGTGATGAAAAAAATATTGATAATGTAAATAAACTTCTTTGTTCTGGAAGTAAGGCTGTGAGAGAGATATCGGCCAAGAGAAATAAAGATATTGCAATAGTTGTACATTACACAAGGATAACTGAACCATTAAAATTATATGGTCTTGTTGAAGGACTTAAAAATAGCGGCGTTGATTATGATGTTATCGGGCTTTCATATTATCCTTTCTGGGATGGATCATTTGATAATATGAAGACAGTTGTAAGTAAGATCATTAATGATTATGGAAAGAAGGTAATGATAGCGGAGACTTCTTATTGCTACACTTCAGAAGATGGAGATGGAACAGCCAACAGCCTTAAAGGAACGACGGACCTTGTAGATGGATATCCAGCTACACCTCAGGGGCAGGCCAGTATCATAAGAGATGTGGTTGCTGCTGCAAATGAAGCCGGTGCTATCGGTGTATTCTATTGGGAAGGAGCATGGCTACCTGTAGGACCTGCTGATGCTGATAATTCTCCTGTTTGGGAAAAATATGGCAGCGGCTGGGCAAGTAGTTTTGCTTCTGATTATGATCCTGATGATGCAGGCCTTTATTATGGAGGCTGCTCCTGGGATAATCAGGCATTCTTTGATTTTACGGGACATCCTCTTGCATCAATAAATGTATGGAAATATTTAAAATACGGAACAAATAAAGAGTCTGCAAAAGAGTATATTCCTGCAGCAGTAGAGGAGGAAACAACAGAGGAAGTAAATAAGTATGCTGATCTGCCAAATCTTATTAATAATCCTGGATTTGAAGATGCAGATACTTCTATGTGGAAGGTAACATATCAGGGAGAAACAAATCCTACAGATTTCTTTAAAAAACCTGAGGATGCCTATGAAGGGGATTATTCATTCCATTTTTATTCAGCAGATTCAGATATGGATTTCTCAATTGAACAGGAATTTACGGACCTTGAACCAGGAACATATTATCTTACAGCATTTTCTCAAGGAGGAGATTTTAAAGGGGATAATACTTTTGAATTATATGCAGTGACAAGTGAGGGAGAGCAAGTTGATCCATTTAAACTTACATCATATATTGATTGGAAGAATCCGACAATCCCTGAGATAAAGGTGAACGATGGAAAACTTACTATAGGTGTAAGGATAAAATCAAATCCTACAAGCTGGGGAACTGTAGATAACTTTGCATTATATAGAATTGGTGACTAGAAAATAACAGACAAGCAATAAAAGATATTATAAAAGCCCTCATTGGAGTGGGAATTTAACAAATACTCCAGTGAGGGCTATTATATTAAAATGGGTATCAATGTGATTAATAAAGATATAATGATCCTGATGTTATGAGCTTGCCGCAGCGGGCGTCGAATAAGAGAACTGCATTATCGCTGATATTTATATTTACTTCATCTCCGATATGGTAAATGCTGTTCCCAAATACTACGCTTGTAAGAAGAAAATCGCCAACTCTAAGTTTAAGTGTGGACTCCATACCTGTTGGCATGGCACCGTATACTGTGGCCTTTATCTTTCCTGCAGGTGTAACTGTGATAGCTTCAGGGCGGATGGCAAGTACATAATCTTCATCTGTGATAACAGAATCTGAAGCAAGGGAGTCGTCCTGTTCATCAACTTTATAGATATGGTATTTGAATACTTCGTCTTTATTTGACTTTTCAACAGCACCTTTCACTGATAAACGCTTTAATTCAGCTTTCTTTTTATTATCCTCTTCATTTTCAACATCTTTACGCCAATCCCTTACATTTATCTTTGCTTTTGGAATGAATTTAACTTTTCTATTTCCAAGCATTGTAAGAGGTATAGTTCCATCTACATCCTGAGTTCCAAAGGCATCGATAAAGTTGATTGAAGGGTTACCAACGAAATCGGCTACAAAGAGGTTGGCAGGTTCGTTGTAAACATCCAGTGGTGCAGCATATTGCTGAAGGACACCATTATTTATAAGACAGATTCTTGTGGCAAGGGTCATAGCTTCCATCTGATCATGAGTAACATATACGAAGGTGCTTCCTGTTTCAACATGGAGTCGCTGTAATTCATATCTCATTTCGAGACGAAGTTTTGCATCGAGATTTGAAAGAGGCTCGTCCATGAAGAGAACCTGTGGCTCTGGTGCAAGAGTACGGGCGATTGCAACTCTTTGCTGCTGACCACCTGAAAGTTCAGCTGGGTAACGATCCATAAACATACCGATTTTTACAATTCTTGAGCAGGCGCGAACACGGGAATCAATCTCTTCTTTTGTAAGCTTTCTCTTTGTAACAACTAATTCCTTGCCTTTAACTAACTGGAATTTTTCATTTAATACAATTCCGTTAGCTGCATGCTCATTCATGATCTTATTATATGTTTTCTTATACTCTGCGAGATGTTCTTTGGCTGTGATCGCAGGGTTTGCAGCTTCGTGAATCTTTAAGTTGAATAATTCCTTTGCTGAATAGATTGAAAGATTAAAAGTATCGATAAGTTTTATATAGGCTTTCTTTTCATCTATCTTCTTAGTCTTATCACGACAATCTTCGATAACTTCTTTTATCCTGTCGCCATTTTCGAGGGCATTCATGATATCAGATGTCTGTTTTGCTAAAGGGTCTATAGATGGCATTTCTTCATTGATATTCTTAAGACCAAAAGCGATATTCTCATAAACTGTCATGTTTGGCCAAAGAGCATAGTTCTGGAACAAAAAACCTACCTTACGTTTATTGGCAGGTACATTTATTCCTGCATTTGAGTCAAATACTACTTTGTTGCCTATTACGATACGGCCTTCAGTTGGTGTTTCAAGGCCTGCGATCATACGAAGAAGGGTTGTTTTTCCGCATCCTGATGGGCCAAGAAGAGTGATAAATGAATTATCAGGTATAGAAAGTGAAATGTTATCTACGCCGAAGAATTTTCCCCAGCGCTTTGTTATATGTTCAAGTCTGATTTCTGGCATATTATTTTCCTCCAATACCGCTGTCAAGGCTGGCGCCTGTAAGCTTGTTAACTAATGTATTAAAAATAAGTATTGTAACGATGAGTATTAAGTTGATGGCACTTGAAAATGCGTAAAGTCCCATCTCATCAAAGTAATCAAGAGTTGTTGAAAGAATGAATCCCTGAGTACAAAGGAGAAGGAAGAGAGATAATTCTCTAAGACATGTCATAAATGGAAGAAGATATCCACTGATGATAGATGACTTCTGGATAGGAATTATAATTCTAGTCATTCTCTTGATCCAAGGAGTATTCTGGATTATAGCTGCTTCTTCGAGTTCGTTGCTTATCTGAAGCATTGAATTAAGTGAACTTCTTGAAGCAAAAGGTATATATTTAACTACACCTGCGATGATCAGCAGAGTGTAAGTATTAAACAGATTTATATGCTCATTTGAGAAGAGGATGAAGAAGGCTGCACCAACAGCAAGAGATGGCATGAGATATGGAAGGAATGCCATATTGTTAACGTAGTTAGCCCATTTGCTTCGTCTCTTCTTGGCAACTGAATAACCAATAAGTGTTCCGATAGTACCTGCAATGAGAGCACATACTAATGCAAGAAGAAGAGTTCCAAGGAAAGCGTGCCAGATGGTCTTGTTGTAAAGGATACCTGCCTGGCCATATAAGGCGCTGTCCCCTGCATTCTGTTTAGTTACCCACCATTTTGTAGTGAGGTTTGCAAAATCCTTTGTGTAAAGGAAGCTGTAATCTCCTGGATTAGGGAGGAAAGTCTCTAATGCAAAGAGAAGAATTGGCCAGATACTTGTAAAGAATGTGATCAGGATGAAAATGATACCTACAATGTATTTTCCGGCTTTTCCGATAGAAAGTTTTGTTAACTGTCCTGACTTACCAGTAACAGTTGTATAGTTTTTTCTACTCTTAAGAGACATCTGATTCATACCAAGGATAAGTACTCCGAAGAGCATCATGATTATGGCAAGAATGCTTGCTTCACCAGTATATTTACTGTTCATTGAGATGTACTTGGTTGAAAGAGTAGTAAGATTTAAATAATGTGGTACAGGATAACTACCCATGGCACTTCCGAATACCAGAAGGATAGTTGAAAGAATTGCTGGTTTGATCATTGGAAGAGTAACCTTAAACATGATCTTCCATTTAGGTGTATCAAGGATAGTAGCAGCTTCTTCAAGATTAGCATCCATATTTTTAAATATTCCACCAATAAGAATATAAGCAAATGGTGCATAGTGAAGACCGAGTACTACGGCACTTGGGAAAATTCCCTGACACCACCAATGTGGAAAATAAATATGGAAAAGAGAAGCAAGCAGTCCATCTGAAGTTCCTGTAACTTTGTTTGAATAAAACATATGCTGCCATACAACGGCCAGTGTCCACTGTGGCATTATATATGGAAAAATAAAGATGGAACTAAGGTACTTCTTATATTTCATGTTTGTTCTGGTAACGAGAAATGCGAATAATCCACCGAAGATGATAGATATAAGACATGTAAGAACTGCAAGAAGAAATGTGTTAAGAAGTGGGATCCAGAGATTTGTCTTAGCAAGTCTGCTGGTGAAAAGATCGATATAATTAACAACAGAATAACCTGAAGTTTTTTTCGTAAGATGCTGGTCGATAGTGCCAGGATGAATTGCAAATGTATCTTTTACGATAGCGACAATAGGAGCGATGGTACTGAAAGTAAGAACAATCCCGAATAACAAAAGTATGATGTTATGAGGCTGGGAAAACCATGTTTTTACCTTATTTTTAAAAATCGCCCTTTTGTCTGGTTTTACTATTATTTCCATTAGGGGACCTCTTTCTTTTGCTCTTTTTTAGGTACAACGCCAGATAAAAATATCTGACGTTGTGATAGTAGGGTAATTAAGTAATGATTATAGAAAAGGTGCCAGGGGGTAAAGCCGGCACCTATTTAAGTGAAATAAAATGTTAGCGTGAAGGCTTTATTCACCTGCTGAATAGTGATCCAGTACGTCGATCCAGCTGCCTACAGAAAATGCAACTTCTGAGCAGTAAGCAGGATCTTCAAGAACAAGTTCACCAGTTGTTGACCACCACTCAAATCCGCGGTCGTTCTTTGCTGGGAATTCTGTTCCACCACCTTCTGAATGCTTAAATGTTGCTTCAATTTCTTTTGCAACTTCTGGGTTTGATGAATATCCACCCATGTCCTTGCCCCAAGGTTCAAATCCCTTTTCTGTGCAAGTCATATAAGCGATGAAGGCACATGCTGTCCAAGGAAGAGGACTGTTCTTTGTAACGAAAAGGTAATGGCAGTAGCCATATCCACCGATTCCTTTGTAACCATCCTGATATGCTGCTACATTTACATTCTTAACAGAAACAGAAGATGATTCTTCAACTGAACGGAGTTTAGAATAAACAAGAAGTCCAGACTGGTCTTTTGCTGAAGCATCTACAAGTGTGTTGCAGATAGGACCGTCATCAGTCTGTTCATTGTAGTTGTTAACATAGAGTTTGATCCATGCAAGAGCGTAAGCTCCGTTGGCACCAAGACCAAGATCAGTAGCATCTGCCTGCATTTCCTTTATTGTTGGATCAAAATAAGCTTTCTTTGTATCGTCTAAAGCGTCATAAGCTTCTTTAAGCCATGTAGCATATTTATCCTGAGTAAGCATCATAAGGAAGTTTTTACCAACTATTTCTGAGTCAACACCCATAAAGAGAGGATGTGAACCTTCATATACGAAATCCCAGC
>JAFOIV010000013.1 GCA_017420535.1 Eubacterium sp.
GCTGCTCAGTATTATAACTATAAGGAGCCACGTCAGTTCCTTACATCAGGTGGTCTCGGTACTATGGGATACGGCCTTGGAGCTTGTATCGGTGCTAAGTTCGGACGCCCTGACAAGATTGTTATAAATATTGCCGGTGACGGATGTTTCAGAATGAACCTTAATGAAGTTGCAACAGCTTCCCGTACAAAGACTCATGTTATTGAAGTTGTTATCAATAACCACGTTCTTGGTATGGTACGTCAGTGGCAGACTCTCTTCTATGATAAGAGATATTCAAATACAATGCTTGATGACGGCGTTGACTTTAAGAAGGTTTCAGAAGGACTTGGCGCAACAGCGTTTACTGTAAGAACAGTAGAAGAGTTCAGAGATGCTTTAGATAAGGCTATTAAGGGTGAAGGCCCATATGTTATCGAATGCCAGATCGGTATGGATGATAAGGTATGGCCAATGGTTGCACCTGGTGCTCCAATCGCTACATGCTTTGATTCTGAGGCAGAACTTAAAAAATAACTGAGACCAAAAAAATATGCCGGTTTTAAGAAAAAAGCATATAAATTCGGCAAATAACCGTAAATATTAATAAATTATAGTAAAAAAATCGTAGTTTTTACTATATAATTCATTATTGATAAATAAATGTTACTTTAATATAATAAAGTCATTACTTTTTTGGGCAGGATTTAAACGTTAAGTCCTGTACTATAGAGAAAATATTATTGGAGGAAGAAAAAGACATGGCAAGAGTTTACAATTTTTCAGCAGGACCATCTATGCTCCCTGAAGCAGTTTTAAAGCAGGCAGCTGCAGAGATGCTTGATTACCAGGGTAGCGGACAGAGCGTAATGGAGATGAGCCATCGATCTAAGGTTTTTGACAACATCATCAAAGAAGCTGAGAAAGATTTAAGAGATCTTCTTAATATCCCTGACAATTACAAAGTGCTTTTCCTTCAGGGCGGTGCTTCACAGCAGTTCGCAGCGGTTCCTATGAACCTTATGAAGAACGGTGTTGCTGATTACATCATCACTGGACAGTGGGCAAAGAAAGCTTACGAGGAAGCAAAGAAATACGGTAAAGCCGTTGCAGTTGCATCCTCAGCAGATGAGACATTTTCCTACATTCCAGATTGTTCAGATCTTCCAATCGACGATGATGCAGATTATGTATATATTTGCCATAACAATACAATCTATGGAACAGCTTTCAAGACTCTTCCTAATACAAAGGGTAAGATCCTTGTAGCTGATATGTCATCAGATATTCTTTCACAGCCGGTAAATGTATCAGATTACGGTCTCATTTACTTTGGTGTTCAGAAGAACGTTGGACCTGCCGGTGTAGTTGTAGCTATCATCCGTGAGGACCTTATCAGAGATGACCTTCCAGAATCAGTTCCTACAATGCTTAGATATAAGACACAGGCTGATGCAGAATCACTTTACAATACACCAAACTGCTGGGGTATTTATGTATGTGGTCTTGTATTCAAGTGGTTAAAGTCACTTGGTGGTCTTGAGCAGATGCAGAAGATCAACGAGAAGAAAGCTGGTATCCTTTACAACTTCCTTGATAATTCAAAGATGTTTAGAGGAACAGTAAGAAAAGAAGACAGATCTCTTATGAATGTACCATTTGTAACAGATTCAGAAGAGCTTAATGCTAAGTTTATCAAGGAAGCAACAGAAGCTGGATTTGTAAACCTTAAGGGACATCGTTCAGTTGGCGGTATGAGAGCTTCTATCTACAACGCAATGCCAGTTGAAGGTGTTGAGAAACTTGTAGAGTTTATGAAGGAATTCGAAGCTAACAACCAGTAAGATTAAAAGTATGTCCAGAGCTTTAAATTTAAGGCTCTGGACAAATGTATACAGGAGAGAAAAAAATGACAAAGATTAATTGCCTTAATCCGATCGCTGATTGCGGTCTTACACTTTTACCAGCTGACAAATATGAGATTACAGAGGATGTAAATGCAGCAGAAGCTATCCTTGTTAGAAGTGCTTCAATGCATGAGATGGAACTCTCAGAGAACCTTCTTGCAGTAGCAAGAGCAGGTGCTGGTGTTAACAACATCCCACTTGATAAATGTGCTGAAAGAGGTATCGTAGTATTTAACACTCCAGGTGCTAATGCAAATGGTGTTAAGGAGCTTGTTGTAGCAGGTATGCTCCTTGCTTCACGTGACATCCTTGGTGGTGCTGAATGGGTTAAAGAAAATAAGGACGATGCTGATATCGCAAAGACTGCAGAGAAGGCTAAGAAGGCTTTCGCAGGAAATGAAATCTATGGCAAGAAACTTGGTGTTATCGGTCTTGGTGCTATCGGTGCTAAGGTTGCAAACATCGCTGTTCGTCTTGGCATGGAAGTATACGGATATGATCCATTTGTATCAGTTGACGCAGCTTGGGGTCTTTCAAGATCAGTTAAGCACATCACTGATGTAAATGATATTTATAAGAATTGTGATTTCATCACAATCCATGTTCCACTTCTTGATTCTACAAAGGGCATGATAAATAAGGATGCTCTTGATCAGATGAAGGACGGAGTTGTATTCCTTAACTTTGCAAGAGATATCCTTGTAGATGAGGATGCTATGAAGGCAGCTCTTCAGTCAGGTAAGGTTAAGAAGTATGTTACTGACTTCGCTAACCCTAACATTGCAGGTGTTAAGAATGTTATCTGCACACCTCACCTTGGAGCTTCAACACAGGAATCAGAAGACAATTGTGCTATAATGGCTGCTAAAGAAATCCGTGATTTCATGGAAAATGGTAATATCAAGAATTCAGTTAACTATCCTTCAGTATCAGCAGGTCCTGTTGAGACAGACGGAAGAGTAACAGTTTGCCATAAGAATATTCCTAATATGTTAACTCAGTTTACAGGAGTATTTGCAAAGGAAAATATCAACGTTTCATCAATGGTAAGTAAGGCTAAGGGCGAATATGCTTATACAATCCTTGATACAGATGCAGCAGTTTCAGCTGATGCAGCAAAGGCTCTTGAAGCAGTTGATGGCGTTGTTAAAGTAAGAGTTATCAAATAGATAAGGCTTTTTAAGGATTATCAATAAAATAAAAAAATGAAGAATTGGAGAAATTAATATGAGCGATAAGTTAAGAGTTGGCGTTCTTGGCGCTACAGGTATGGTAGGACAGAGATTTATACAGATAATAGCAAACCACCCTTGGTTTGAAGTTGCAACAGTTGCAGCTTCACCAAGAAGTGCCGGTAAGACTTATGCCCAGGCTGTAGAGGGAAGATGGAAGATGGATCAGCCAATCCCTGACTCTGTTAAGGACCTTGTACTTTATGATGTAAACGAAGTTGAAAAGGTTGCTTCTACTGTAGATTTCGTTCTTTCAGCAGTTGATATGAAGAAGGATGAGATCAAGGCAATTGAAGAGGCATATGCAAAGACAGAGACTCCAGTTGTATCAAATAACTCAGCACACAGATGGACACCAGATGTACCAATGGTTGTGCCTGAACTTAATCCGGAACATTTTGACGTTATCCCATTCCAGAAGAAGCGTCTTGGAACAACAAGAGGATTTATCGCAGTTAAGCCTAACTGCTCAATACAGAGCTATGCTCCAGCACTTTTTGCATTAAAGGAATTCGAGCCACAGGAAGTTGTAGTTTCAACATACCAGGCTATTTCTGGTGCAGGTAAGAACTTTGCAGAGTGGCCAGAGATGGAAGGAAATATCATTCCTTACATCGGTGGTGAAGAAGAAAAGTCAGAGCAGGAGCCACTTAGAATCTGGGGTAAGGTTGAAGATGGCGTTATCAAGAAATGTGAAAATGGTCCAAAGATCACAAGTCAGTGTATCAGAGTACCAGTTCTTTACGGACATACAGCTACTGTATTCGTAAACTTCAAGAAGAAGCCAACTAAGGAGCAGATCCTTGAGGCATGGAAGAACTTTAAGGGTGAGCCACAGGAACTTAACCTTCCTTCAGCTCCAAAGCAGTTCATCCAGTATCTTGAAGAGGACAACAGACCTCAGGTTGCACTTGATGTTAACTATGAAGGCGGTATGGGCGTTTCTATGGGACGTCTTAGAGAGGATTCTCTTTTTGACTATAAATTTGTTGGTCTTTCACACAATACACTCCGTGGAGCTGCAGGTGGTGCCGTACTTTGTGCAGAACTTCTTACTGCAAAGGGTTATATCACAAAAAAATAATAGATTATGCTATCTTTTTTTAGAAAAATGGTTTATAATCGAAAGGTACGTAATTTTAGCCTAGGAGACCAGTAGTTATGGAAAAGAAAAAACTGATTCTTGTCACATCACCACCAGCATGTGGCAAAACTTTCATTTCAAAAAAACTTGCAAAAGCACTTACAAATTGTGTTTATCTTGATAAGGATACTCTTATTGTTCTGTCTAAACAGATCTTTAAGGTAGCTAATCAGGAATACAACAGATCTTCAGATTTCTTCCAGAAAGAGATCAGAGATTATGAGTATTATGCAGTTCTTGATCTTGCTTTTGACGCACTTGATTACAATGATACAGTTCTTATAAATGCACCTTTTACAGAAGAGATAAGAGATAATGATTATCTTGATAAGCTTCGTCACAGGCTTGCTGAGAAAGATGCTGTTCTCTGCGTGGTTTGGATTCACACAGATGTAGAAGTAGCTCATCAGAGAATGATCAGCCGTAATTCAGACAGAGATGTATGGAAGCTTGAGCATTGGGATGAATACATAGCTACACAGAACTTCAATAAACCGGAGAATATCCCTGAATTGTATGTTTTCGAGAACTCTTCAGATGAAGACTTCAAGAAATCAATTGAGGGTGCTGTAAAATACATTAGAAGTTAAGAAACTATCATAGCCGGTATAATTTATTTGTACCGGCTATTTTTGGATATTATCATATTTTAAATCTCATCATTTATCGAGAGGTAAAAACAATGGCAGATGTAAGACCATTTGCGGCTATGAGACCGGCTAAGGATCTGGTTTCTCAAGTAGCAGCACTTCCTTATGATGTTTATAACAGACAGGAAGCAAAAGTTGAGGCCCTTAGAGAGCCTAAATCATTTCTTAGGATAGACAGGCCTGAGACAAATTTTTCAGATGATTTCGATATGTATTCCCAGGAGTCTTATGATAAGGCAAGGGAACTTCTTGATCAGGCTTTTAATGATGGAACTTATGTAGAAGAAGAGAGTAAGATGTTTTATATCTATGAGCTTATCATGGATGGCAGACACCAGACTGGAATAGTTGCTCTTTCTTCAATAGATGATTATATTTCCGGCGTGATAAAAAAACACGAGAATACTCGTGAGGAAAAAGAATTAGACAGGATTAACCACATTTATAACTGCAGTGCCCAGACCGGCCCTATCTTCCTTGCTTATAGAGAAAAGAAGGTTATAAATGATATAGTTAATCGTATTAAGAAAGAATATGAGCCTCTTTACAGCTTTACTTCACCTGACGGAATCACTCATAATGTTTGGCAGGTGAATGGAACAGAAGATTTGATAAGTCTTCTGGCTGAATTTAAGAGTTTAGAAAATGTATATATAGCAGATGGACATCACAGAGCAGCTTCAGCTGTTAAGGTGGGACTTCGTAAGCGTGAAGAGAATGAAGGATATACTGGTGAGGAAGAATTTAATTATTTCTTATCTGTACTTTTCCCTGATTCAGAGCTTAAGATCCTTCCTTATAACAGAGTAGTTAAGGATCTTAATGGTCATACAGAAGCTGATTTTCTTGAAAGATTAAAGGAAGTCTGCGAAGTTATTAAGGATGATGTGCCGGTAGAACCTGAAAACAAGGGAACATTTGGAATGTTCTTAAATGATACCTGGTACAGACTTAAATTTAAAGAAGAAATATTAAATGATGATCCGGTTAAGGGATTAGATGTTTCACTTCTTCAGGATTATGTTTTAGAGCCACTTCTTGGAATCAAAGATCCACGTATTGACTCTCGTATTGATTTTGTTGGAGGAATCAGGGGATTAAGCGAACTTGAAAGAAGAGTGCATAGTGATTCAGTAGTAGCATTTTCTATGTATCCTACATCAATAGCAGAGCTTTTTTCAGTAGCAGATGCGGGCCTTTTAATGCCTCCTAAGTCCACCTGGTTTGAACCAAAATTAAGAAGTGGTATTTTTATTCATAGAATATAAAATGACTTAAGTATAGAAGGCGTTTTAGCCTTTACAGCATAGTTTTAAATTCATTAGATGTGAAAAAAGGGAACGGAGAAGGTTATATGTCTAGAAGAAAAGAAGTCTTTGCAATAAACTGGTTGGAAGTTGATGCAATAGTAAATGCGAAGCATGACAATCCTCATCATATACTGGGTATACACGAGTGTATTGATGATGTATATGTAAATGTGTTTCTTCCAGGGGCAAAAGTTGTCAGTGTAATAGATACTGACGCAGATAAATCTTATAATCTTATCAGTGACAGAGTACCAGGATTTTTCTCTGTTATGATTAAGGATAAGGGAAGATTTAATTATAAGATACAGGCAAAATATGAGGATGGAAGAGAAGAAGAATTCATCGATCCTTACATTTTTGATCCTGTTATCGATCCTATAGATGTGAGCCGTTTCAATGAAGGTGTGCATTACGAGATTTATGAAAAACTGGGTGCACATCCTATGACAGTAGACGGAATTGAAGGTACTCTCTTTGGAGTCTGGGCTCCAAATGCTGAGAGAGTATCTGTTGTTGGTAACTTCAATGGCTGGGATGGAAGACGTTACCCTATGAGAAAGCTTGATTATTCAGGCATTTTCGAGTTGTTTATCCCAGGGGATTTCCTTGATGAGATCTATAAGTTTGAGATAAGAACTAAGCAGGGAGATATAGTCCTTAAGTCTGACCCATATGCATTTACCAGCGAAGTTCGTCCGGCAAATGCCTCAAGAGTTACTACTCTTGATTATAAGTGGAACGATTCAGAATGGATGAATAAGCGTGATAAAAAGGAAGCTGATAAGCATGAGATGAATATTTATGAGGTTCATCTCGGTTCCTGGAAGCGTCCTAAAGATGGAAGAGAATTCCTTAGTTATAAGGAGATCGCTCTTAGTCTTTCTGAATATGTTTTAGACATGGGTTATAACTATATCGAACTTATGCCTGTTATGGAACATCCTTATGATCCTTCCTGGGGTTATCAGATCACAGGTTATTTTGCACCAACATCCCGTTATGGTTCTCCACAGGACTTCATGGGATTTATAGATTATATGCATAAAAAAGGAATCGGTGTGATCATTGACTGGGTTCCGGCTCATTTCCCTAAAGACGCTCACGGTCTTGGAAGATTTGATGGAACTGCTCTTTATGAGGATCCGGATCCTGAGAGAGGTGAGCATCCTGACTGGGGTACTTACATTTTCGATTATAAGAAGAATGAGGTTCGTAATTTCCTTATTTCCAATGCTCTTTACTGGGCAGATAAATATCATATTGACGGTATAAGAATGGATGCAGTTGCATCTATGCTTTACCTTGACTATGGAAGAAACTATGGCCAGTGGTCACCAAATATGTACGGCGGAAATGAGAATCTTGATGCCATAAGATTTATCAAGGATCTTAATCAGGAAATGGCTGAGAAATATCCTGATGTGCTTATGATAGCTGAGGAATCTACAGCTTGGCCTATGATCACAAGTCCGGTTTCAATGGGCGGACTTGGCTTTGATTATAAATGGAATATGGGCTGGATGAATGACTTTTTGGAATATATGAAGTTAGATCCGCTCTATAGAAAATATCATCACCATGAGCTTACCTTCAGCATGGAATATGCTTTCAGCGAGAAATTTGTGCTGGTGCTTTCTCATGATGAAGTTGTTCATATGAAGGGCTCTATGATAGAGAAGATGCCAGGTGGTTATGAGGATAAGTTCTCTAACCTTCGTCTTGCCTATGGCTATATGATGGCACATCCAGGAAAGAAGCTTCTCTTTATGGGACAGGAATTTGCCCAGTTTAAAGAGTTTGATGAGTCCACTGAACTTGATTGGTCACTGTTTGAATTTGATGCTCATACATATATCAAGAAATATGTTAAGGAATTAAATAAACTTTATAAGACAGAAGCAGCACTTTCTGTTCTTGATTCAGATCAAAGAGGATTTGCCTGGATCGATGATAAGGATGCAAATCATTCTATCATTTCCTTTGAAAGACATGGTGAGAAGGAGAAGGACACTCTGCTGATCATCTGTAATTTCACACCAGTAGAACATAAGAATTACAAGCTTCCGGTTCCTTCAGAAGGAAAGTGGAAGGAGATTTTCTCAAGTGATTCTTCTAAATTTGGTGGAGAAGGAAAGAATAATAAGGTCGCAAAGGAATCAAAGGCTGGAAAGTTAAAGGGAAGAGATAACTACATCCAGATTAATGTTCCGGGACTTTCATTCTCAGTATTTAAGAAGGTTCAGACTAAGTCAGCAGTAAAGAAATTAATAAATAAAGAAATTAATGAATAAAGAAGGAGGGACAGAAAATGTCCCTCTTTTTGGACTGTTAGATTATTTTAGAATATAAGGCGTTTTGGATAATTTAGAGTATTATGGATAATAATGATAGAGAATTTAAAAACAGGATAATAGAATTAGCAGACAGAGCCTATAAAGAAGGAAGATATATCTATACTAACTTTCTTAATCCATCCCAGATTTCAAAGGTTTATGAATTAAAGAAAGAACTTTCTCATGTGGGATTCTCTTGTTTTGGAGGGATGGAATTATCAGAAAGAGCGTTGGTCTGTTTTGGAAATGAGGATTTATTTGGATATGAGCCATATTTTCCTATCACAGTAATAAAGATTGAGCCAAGAATGAAAAAGTTTGCGGAAGTTTTTTCTCATAGAGACATTTTAGGAGCCCTTATGAATCAGGGGATTGAAAGAGATACTATGGGAGATATCCTGATAAAGGATAATGTGGCTTATGTCTTTATACTTGATACCATGGCGGATTATATCATAGAAAATATTACATCAGTCCGTCATACACCAGTTAAAACGATGGTCTGCGAGAATCCAGAGGAACTAAAGAATCTTTCTCCTGAAACAAAGCAGATGGATCTCATTGTTTCAAGCAATAGATGCGATGCTATAATCTCAAAGATCTATAATCTATCAAGAGAGCAGGCACTGGTTTTATTTAGAGAAGGCAAGGTTTTTATAGACGGAAGAGAATCAACCGGCAACGCCCGTCCCCTTAAAGAAAGAGAGATTGTATCAGTAAGAGGTTACGGCAAATTCCGCTTCTTAAAAGAGGGCGGCATCACCAAAAAAGAAAGACTCTACGTCTCAATCGAAAAATACATCTAGTTACCATAAAAGTGGACCATAGTCCCGGGGGCTATGGTCCACTTTTATGGTAACTGATTGAAAAGACACAGAAAAATCACTGTACTATGTCTGTAAATATAATTGGATAAAACATAAACCTAAAAAGGAGTATTGTTATGGGATTTTATGATTATTCAGTTGAAAAGCCAGTTTCCTCAGATGAAGAAATCGGATGTTAATGGTGAAAATGCCATCCCATTATTTAAATATCTTAAGGAACAGCAGGGGTTTAAAGGATTTGGTAAAGGACCAAAGGCGGTTGCTATGAATCTTCTCCTTAATTCTGTTGATAAGGATTATAAGAATAATTCTGAGATAAAATGGAATTTTACAAAGTTTGTAGTTGATAGAGAAGGTTATGTAGTCGCAAGATTTGAACCAACTGAAAAAATGAGCAGTATCGATGAATTTATTAAAAAATTGATATGAATATAATTATTTGGGAGTTATAAACGCCGGGGAGGAGCGTTTGTAACTCCCGATTTTTTTTATCTGTATATGTTAAGAAACATTTTTGATTAAGGAATATAATATGACTTTAGGATTGGATGTATGGTAAAGCAGGTGGATTAAAGAATGTTTACTGACAAGGAATTAAACGTTTACATGTTGCGTAAAATAATTGTTGACAACCTCTCGGCGTTGAATTAAAGTTTTCATTATAAGATGAGTTGGTGTTGAATGTGAACAGAGGGCGTTTCAACGGGGGATATTTCCATATATATAAAGGTTATATGAATTTTAGAAGATAGGGGAATTATATATGAATAGCAAGATTAAATTATATTTTCGTATAATAAAAAGTATATTTTGGAAATCAAGAGATACGAAATGGATTATTTTAATGGCATCTCTTGTAATCACGATGGTTTCAGTAATTTCATCTGTTGGTGAAAGTATTGAGAAAACTTTTTTGCAGGCAATATATCATACTTCGCAGTATGATTTCATTATATCTGATCTCAAACGCTCTGATGCTGAGAGTTATATTGATCATCTTTCTAATAAATATCCGGAATCTTATAAAATTATATGTACAGATTCATTTATATTGGACATCGCTAGCAGTGATTTTTATTTAAATGTAATTGGTATGGAAGGTGATTGTCAGGATATATACCGTATAAATCTTGTAGAGGGGGAATATCCTAAAAATGAAAACGAAATAGTTCTGGATGACAGATTTAGAGATTATATAGGTGATAATTACAAGGTTGGTGATGAAGTTGAATTTGAAATATTATCTCGCGAAACTTTGGAAAATGAACAAATAAAATATAAGATTTGTGGTTTTTTTATTCCTGAAAATAATGGTGGTTATGAACTTTATGGATTTATGAATTTAGAAGGAGCTGATCGTGCACTGAAAAAATCAAAGGATGAGAGCTCCTATGCTGCTATGGTTTGCGCAAAGAATTTAACTCCTGAAGTAATACATGCTATAGTTTCTGACAGGCCTGATTATGTACGTAACAATAAATTGATTTTTAATGAAAGTCGATGTCAGTTGATCACAGACAGAGAAGAAGCCAGTAATTCTTTTGTTAAAGTGTTTAGGTATATCGGGATTTTTATAGCTATTACATCCTTTGCATTGTTGTTTAATCTGTTTCAAATGACTACAACTCATAAAGTAAAACAATTAGGACTTATGAGATGTATAGGCTTAAATAAAACACAGTTGATAATAGGTTTGTTTTTTAATCTGATTTTATATCTTATAAGTAGTATGGGAATAGGTTTTATTCTTTATACGATATTAGAAAAAGTATTTGGAAAATTCTTAATAAAATTATTTTTGAGTGGTTTTAACATTTCGCAAGTTGTAGATATAAAGTGGCATTTTAATCAGGCTTCTTTCATCAAAAGTGTTATTCTTGTTTCGCTTATCATGATACTTGTTTACGGTAAGGTAGTATGTCTTGTCTTGAAAATGACTCCGTTAAATGCAATTGAGTATAGAGGTGAGAGTGTATTAAAAGTCCACAAGAAAAAGAAAAAAAATGAAAAGTTGATTGTATTTTTAGGAAAAAGGAATCTAAGCAGACATAAATGGCAAAGTTTTTATACGGGAATAACCGTATTTGCTACGTCTTTTTTAATATGTACTATTGTGACATTGGTTTGCAATATAGATTTATTTAATATGGATTCTCTAAGAAAAGGAAATCTTTATGATTATGAATTTTATGGGGATGGTGATGATTCTTATTTAAATGAACAGGATATGGATAAAATTGCTAATTTAAAAGAGGTAGATTCAATATGTGGTGCCAGAAAAGTTGTTTATGAGTTCTTTCAGGAAAATGGTGATACTTACAATGCTGATACATTAGTAGAAACTCGAGTATATGAAGATGTATTATTCTCAAGAATATGTAAAGAAAATGATATCAATTATGATAAAGATGCTAAAAGACCAGTAGTGTTACTTTTATCCTCACAAAAAGAAAGTGTGGATAAAATTTCTTTATATGATAAAAAGCAAAACAAGATAGATTTTTCAATTTATGCAATGATATCTAAAGATAATTACTCTGAGTCTTTACCTGTTTCAGGTAGAGTTTATTTAGTAATGAACAAGATGGCGGCACAGTCATATTTTGGAAAAGTGGATTATAATGTTTTGCTTGTGTCAGCAAAGAATAAGGCTGATTGCTTTAAACAAATAGAAATGTATTTAGAGAATAATGGAATTAAGATGTATTATCAGGATCTTAAGACAAACAATAGTGATGCGCGAACACAGTTGCAATCAATAGTTTGCATTGCAATATATCTTATTTTTTGTGTTGGAATTATGGCTCTTAGTAATATTTTATGTATGATCAGTATTAATATTCAAAGGCGTATGTATGAATATGGAATAATGATATCTATGGGATTGAGTCGTAAACAGGTTGTTGATCTAATTGTATATGAAATTATGACTGTGGTTGAAAAAGCAGTAATTATATCGCTGCCTTTTAGTATTTTAATATCTCTTGGTGTGATACCTGTGATTGGACAACAAATTAATATAATAAGAATAATAATTATAGCTACATTCACGGCGTTGGTGGTTTATGGAGTAAATTATCTGATAATTTTTTTGAAAGGTCGATATGATTTTTCATTAAATATATTGGGATTAATGCAGAACGAATAAAATGGAGATGAATTTGGTATGAGTTTTATTGAATTGAAATCTATATATAAGTTTTACTCTCAGGGAGAGGATAAGGTATGTGCTTTAAATGATATTTCCCTCAATATTGAAAAAGGTGAATTTCTTGTGATTCTTGGACCTAGTGGTTCTGGTAAAAGTACACTTTTACATATTTTAGGAGGTTTGGATAATCCGACAGAGGGAGAGGTACTTATAGATGGTGTGGATATTGCAGGTTATTCAGATGGGGAGCTAGCCAAATATCGAAGGGCAAAAGTAGGATTTGTTTTTCAGAGTTATAACCTTTTACCAACATTAACAGCCCTAGAAAATATTGAAATGCCTTCGTTGATTGATGGAAAAAATATAGATGAAAACTATTTGGAAGATTTATTAGAAAACTTAGAAATAAAGAAGTTGAAAAAACGACTTCCATCTCAAATGTCGGGAGGGCAGCAACAGAGAGTTGCTATTGCTAGAGCTTTGTCAAATAAACCTGAGATTGTTTTGGCAGATGAACCTACTGGTAATCTGGATTCAGAGATTAGTGAAAAAGTTCTAAAACTTTTACAAGTTACATGTAAAAAATATGGTCAGACTTTAGTGATGATAACACATAATGAAGAAATCGCAAAACATGCCGATAGAGTGGTTCGAATAAAGGATGGAAAGGCATTTTATGCATGATACAATTAAAATAGCTGTAATAGATAGTAATATTACAGCTAATTATTTGTGTGATTTAATCTCAATCAAAGATTATTTGATGTTTAGACAAAGAAGGAAGAATGACGTATTTCTGAATGAAATAGAAATACAAAGAGTTAATAATATTAAAAAAGCTAAGAGGGTTAGCCATGGAACAATGGTAGTTAATACAGTATATAAATATGCTCAAAATGTCCCATTAGAATTTTATATTTATGATGTGTTTGATGAAAATGATGAGTCATCGGGAATTGTTTTAGTTGAAGCTTTAAGAATGATTTTAGAAACTGAAATAGATATTATTGTTATGAGTTTGACCTGTAGTAGAACATATGAGGATGACTTTAATAAATTAAAAGAAAAAATAAAGGAAAAAAATGTGGTATTGATTTGCTCGGCAGCTAACGATGGAATTATGAAATTTCCAGCAAATTTAGAATTTGTATATGGTGTAACAGGTGACAAAGTAAATGTATGTGGAAAATATAGATATGATGTAAACGAAGAATTACAATTTTGGAGTGATATTCAGGGGGAGTTTGTTGGAGAGCCTGGAAAATATAGTTTTTTTTGTGGAACTAGTAAAGCAACAGCTGTAGTAGCAGGTAGGCTTGCAAATTATATGTTTAAAAATGGAAAAGAAGCTTTGATTGATTATTTGGCTACTAATCATGATGAGTTTGATGATTCTATAATAAAATCTGAATCTAATAATGTTAATGAAGAATTATTAGTGGAATTTTGTAAGACATTTAAACTTTCAGAGAATGTATGTATAGAAAATATGGATGTTTTAATTCCTTGGAATGTTAATAACATAAGAAGTTTTGAGATGTTTATGACAAAAATAGGATTAAAAAATGAAATTATAAAGTTGAATTATTCAGAATTTGCAACAGTCCATAAAATAATGAAATCATGTGAAAGAAGGATTAATGATGTTTCGATGGATGCGGTATAATTGGAAGAATATTATTAGTGTAATTAAACCATATGGTCGTGCGTTTCTTGGACTTATAATTATAGAATTAATTAGTATGTTTTTTTCGGTTTTGGCACCACTGCTTAATATGAAATTAATAAATATGTTTGTTTATGAAAAAATGAGTATTAGACATTTGATGTATGTATATATATATGTAACATTTTTGGCTTGTACAGGAGTGATAGGTTATATTGGGAGTGTTAAAAAAAGAAGTGTTAACTTAAAAATGGAAGAGGAATTAAAAATCAAAATAATTCGACATGCATTGAGAAAGGAACAACAGAGTTATGATATTAATGAACTTGGAGAACTTGATGCTAGTATTAAAATGGACGCATCTATTTTTCAACAATTTGTCATAAAATATGTATTAGATTATCCTTTTTTAGTGCTTAGATTAATTTGTGTAGTAATTGTTTTATGCGTTCAATGTTACGAAGTTGCAATTGTATTGGGAGTAGCGCAGACAATAGTTTTTATTTTCCAAAGGCTTGTATATAAAAAGTTGGAGGAGCAATCTGAATCTGTAAGAACTGAATATGCAAATGTAAATGAAATAACGAGTGATATTGTGGGAAAGGTAGCATATATAGAATCTATTGGTGCTGAGAGGTATGTATTTTATAGATTCAAGAAGTATTATGAAAGATATATTAGCAAAGCTGTACGGCAAGTCAAGTCGAGTACGAAGATAAGTTTATTTATTGAATTTATTATTAATCTGAATTTGTTAGTTGTTTTAGGAATTGGGAGTTACAAGATATACAATAAGGAATTAACAGTTGGAGCGTTATTGTCGATTATCCAATATATGGGGCTTTTTTTAGGAGCATTTTCATTACTAAGTAGATATCAAGTTGATATGCATACAGAAAGCAAAAGTATTAATAATGTTTTAATGATATTGAAAAATGAAAATAAAAATCAAAAATGTGATCATGATGAAAATAATGACATTATAAAGAAAATTGTTTTGGAAGATGTATCTTTTGAGTATACAGCTGGGAATGTTATTTTGAATGGAGCTAATGCAAGGTTTGACCGCGGTAGATTAAATTGTATTATGGGCCCGAGTGGTGCTGGAAAAAGTACATTATTAAAGTTGATGTTAGGCAAGTATTCATTAAATGGAGGAGAAATCAATGTAATTACAAAGAAAGGTAAAAATCGTTTAAAAAAGGAGCAAGTGTCTTTTGTGCCGCAAGAAAACGTTTTTTTTACAGATACTATATATAATAATTTAGTACTGGGGAAGAAAATAGAAGAAGAATATGTTTATAAAGTGTGTAAAGAATGCTCAATATATGATGACATTTTAAGCCTTAAAAATGGATTTGATACAGTAATTAGTAATGGCATTATTAATTTATCCGGAGGGCAAATTAAAAGGTTGTCCATTGCAAGAGCAATTATACAGAATAAAAGTATTCTGCTTGTGGATGAACCGACTGTGGGGTTAGATAGAGAGAATGTTAATAATGTTGTTGAGTGCATTATGAAATATGCTAAAGAAAAAATAGTTGTAGTTATTACACATGACGATGCTATTGAGAAAAAAGCTGAGAAAGTCTATTTGATTTCAAATAAATTGTTGATTTAAAAAATAAACTGATGTCAGAGGTAAATGCTTTGTTTATCCATTATTTTAAACTCACTTGAAATTCGCTTATCTTTAGGATAAAATAACAGATTGAGATTTTTTATTATCTTAAATGGAGGAAAAGAAATGGCAAAGATAGATATAATTTCAGGTTTTCTTGGTGCCGGTAAGACAACACTTATCAAGAAGCTTATTAAGGAAACATTTAAGGATGAAAAAGTGGTTCTTATCGAAAATGAATTCGGTGAGATTGGTATAGATGGAGGCTTCTTAAAGGAAGCTGGCATACAGGTAAATGAGCTTAATTCAGGTTGTATCTGTTGTTCACTTGTTGGTGACTTTGGTAAGGCCTTAAAGCAGGTTGTAGAGCAGTATTCACCAGACAGGATCATTATCGAGCCATCAGGTGTTGGTAAGCTTTCAGATGTGATCAAGGCAGTTCAGAATGCTGCGAAATATGTTGATCTTACACTTAACAGTGCTACAACAGTTGCTGATGTATCAAAGACAAAGATGTATATTAAGAATTTTGGTGAATTCTTCCTTAATCAGATAGAGGCAGCTGGAACTATCGTTCTCAGCAGAACTCAGAATGTGGATGAAGCTAAATTACTTGAAGTAGTAAATATGATAAAGGAAAAGAACAGCGAAGCCCGTATCATCACAACTCCATGGGATGATATCAGTGGTCAGGTTATTCTTGATGCTATTGAGCATTCATCAAAGGTTGAAGATATCATGAATAACTTCAAATTAGAGGAGCATCATCATGAAGATGAAGATGAAGAAGAGCATGAGCATCACCACCATCATCACCACCATGACGAAGACGAGTGCGATGATCCAGAGTGCGAGTGCCATCACCATCACCATGACGATGAAGAAGAGCATGAGCATCACCACCATCATCACCACCATGATGAAGACGAGTGCGATGATCCAGAGTGCGAGTGCCATCACCATCACCATGACGACGATGAAGAAGAGCATGAGCATCACCACCATCATCACCACCATGACGAAGACGAGTGCGATGATTCAGAGTGTGAGTGCCATCATCACCA
>JAFOIV010000003.1 GCA_017420535.1 Eubacterium sp.
ACATATTCTCTGTCTCTCACCACCTGACAGATGGCCTCCCGCACCACCGACTATCGTGTCATATCCATTTTCAAGTCCGAGAATAAACTCATGACAGCCTGTGGCTTTGGCTGCATTTATTACTTCTTCGTCTGTTGCACCAGCCTTTTCAAGTCTGATATTTTCCTTAACCGACATATCGAAAAGATAATTATCCTGAGCTACATAAGCTATCTGTCCGGTGTAATAATCTAAAGGCAGTTCCTTAATGTCAACTCCTCCGTATGTGATTGCCCCTGAATCCACATCCCAAAGAGAATCGATCAGCCTTGCGATCGTGCTTTTTCCTGATCCTGATGGGCCGACAATGGCTGCAACCTCACCTTGTCTTATCTTTATATTGATGCCATGAAGAACTTCTTTATCTTTATATGTAAATCTCACATCTCTAAGTGTTATATCAGATCCTTTCGGCTTTTTTTCGATTGAGGCCGGCCTTACCATATCTTTTCTTTCAAGAATTTCCGTCACTTCCCCGAAAATGGTACCCATCTTTAGAAGGTCGTCAGTATATGAAAAAGCAACAACTAAAGGTGTGATAAGTCCTGTTGATAAAATGATACAGGTAATGAATCCTTCAGTAGAAAGAGAACCATTCTTCAAAAGAAGAAGTCCTATTGGAAGTACCCCTAAAAATGTTGCCGGAAGAAAAGTCATGGTACCTGCCGAAGGCCATATGCATCTTCTCATCCAGTCTATAAAGACATCCGCGCCTTCTCTTGCAGCTGTCACGAATTTTTCATAGGAACTTCCTGTCTTTCCGAAAGCCTTGATAACCTCGATTCCGTTGATATACTCAACGGCAGTGTCATTTAATTTCTTTGTTTTCTGTACTGAAACCTCATATCCTCCACGACTCTTATACATCATGACCGCCATAAATATGAGGCCTATCATAGCGCCAATGAAATTTGCAAGTCCCATTCGCCAATCGATCCTCATTATATAAATAAACATAAGGATTGGGAGTATTATATTTGCAGTAAACTCGGGAACTATATGCGCCAATGTTGTTTCCATTGAATCTACTCGCTCAACGATGATATTCTTATAGCTTCCGCTGTTATCATCAAGTACAGATCCCAACGGAATCTTTGAAAGTTTCTCACAAAGCTGTTTTCTGATACCACCCAGAACTGTAAATGTCGCCGCATGTGATAAAGCAGTCGACAGGGAATGAAGCGCTACTCGGAGCAACCAGAATAATCCCATCAGAAGCACCTGCTTTAAGTAAAAATCCCATTCTCTGTTACCTGAAAGTAGTTGTCCAACGATCTTTGTTATGATCAGGTATGGAACAAATGATGCTGCCACACCAAACATGGCAAGCACAACGCTCCCTACAAAATACGCCCGTTTTCGCCCAGCGAACTCAAGCACCCAGGATACCAACCCTCTTTTTTTCATTTTGTTTATTTCCTCCTTTTCTTTTGTATCAAATATAAAGCGCCGCAAGTTAGGATACACTAACCCGTGTGTTGTTTTAAAGGGAAACGTATTAATGAACGCTTCCCTGATTTATTGATTTACTGCATTCTTGCATTTTTGCTTCCTGCGATCTTGCTTTCATGCTTTCTGCTATCTTGCTATCTTGCTTTCATGCTTCCTGCTTTCCTTATCATCGCCGTTATCCATGACTTTGTTATGCGGTTAGTTTTCTGTATGGTTAGCTTTCCACGCAGTAAGTTTTTTACAGTTAGTTTCTTCTAACTATGTGGCATGAAAAAAGCCGCTTTATGCGGCGACAAAATATATGCTACCATACCAGTTAGCACCGTCTAACCGATATGGTAGCACTTTAATTAATTAAAGTCAAGCTTGTTACGATTGTTTTTACTTAGCGCATCCATCTACTTTAAATAACTTTCAACTAGTTCTTATTTTTCATGAACACTCTTTGTTTGAACGCTCTAACCTTTGCACCATAACGACTGGACATTATTATGCCAACTAAAAGCATACCTACTGCTAATCCTTGAGAAAAGTCTAAGATATTCCTTATAAGAGAACTGTCTTCATAAATCTTTTCATCCTTTAATAACATATATATGGCTATAAGTAACATTGCAACCGCATTGCAGATTCTGACGCGCTTATTATACTTTTCTGCCTCAGTATTTGTGTAATCTACTGCCTTTAATATCATGTCTTTATTTTCTTTATTCATATTCTCGCTTTTCCTTTCTCCATTAAGGATTTCTCGAAGGTCAACTTCATAATAATCTGATATTTCAATCAAAATATCCAGATCAGGCATATTATTGCCATTTTCCCATCGAGATACTGTTCTACTTGAAACATTAAATTGTTCCGCAAGCTTTTCCTGGGTCACTCCTTTTTCCTTGCGGAGTTCCTTTAAAAAACCACCTATTTTTTTCTGGTCCATTTATCTGCCTCCTTTAGAATAGATGGTAGCTGTTTTGGGCGTTTTACAACACGACACAAAGCGAGAAAATGTCATTTTTTACCCCCGACACACCATGTCTACTCCTTGATTTTACTGACAATTTTAACTTTAAATGATGTGATCATTTCAGATCAATCATATGTATTATATTTTATATCCTTGCTGCCGTCTTCCTTTACAATTACCTCCAGATCATCCACATATATATCTTTAGCATAATAAATGCTATATTGGACAGTTCCATCTCTAGAAACTGTTATACATGATATAGTAAGTCCATCCATCAGTTCCTTACGTGTGGCATTTTCCTTGATAAGATCTGGCTTAAACCAGAAATGATCAACAACAGCTTCTCTTATCTCAGTATCTATACGCTTCTTATCTGAAAGGATTGACTCTAATTTGCGGTAACATTTTCCTGGTAGGATTTCGGCAAATTCTGGCCAGCGTTTTGCTAATCTTGTTATTTCTAAATCTATATCTCCTGCAGGATCAGCTTTGTCCATGGCAAGTTTTTCATATCCTCCTTCAAGAATCCTTGCGGGCTTATCTGTATCAAAAAATAAATAGCAGGTTTTATCATGATCCGGATTAAATTCCCATTCTATTCCTGCTTCGTAACCCGAATCTGGCTGATCGTCCCACAAAAACTTTCCAAAAGATGTATCGAAATGGATATATTTCTTAGCTTTTTGCTCTTGTTCCTTATTATACTTTTTAGTTAAAATAATCGGTAATATAACCATCACAAATATTATAATCGAGCACGCTATGCCTATAAAAATATTCTCTAGCATTTTTCCTTCCTCTCTAATTTTAAGTAAATTTCTTTAACTTATCACATCCCAAACAGCATAGTTCTGCATATCTATCCTTATATCTTTATTATTTGTTCTGTCTTTTGCGCCTAATACACGAAATATCGGGGCTCTATCGCCTACGCCGAATACGTCCGTATCTTCTATTTCATACATTTCCCCAGGATATCTTTTACAAGTAACAATATTGCCATAATCTAATTTTAAAAACTCTTCTTTAGTCATGATTGCTCCCCTTTTAGCATCGTGTTCATCATTTATGATTACATTCTTGCAGTTTGTTCACCGCATTCTTACGATATGTTCATCCTTTGTCATCACATTTCTGCAGTGTGTCTAACATTACAGGTTTTCTTCGCCCCATTTTTTTAGTTCCAGAAGAATAGGAACGATGCTTCTTGCCTTATCGGTAAGTGAGTATTCTACCCTTACCGGCATCTCATTAAACTGATGCCTTTCAACAAGTCCTGCTTCTTCCATTTCCTTGAGAGAATTAGCAAGCATCGTATTTGTGATTCCAAACACTTTTCGTTTAAGTTCTCCGTAGCGGATCTGCCCTTCCTGGTCCATTACACAAAGCAGCATGATCTTCCATTTTCCGCCTACAATATCAAGAACTTTCTTTAAACCACAGCCCTTTCCTGCAATATCATCACAGAGAGCTTCTCTTTTAGATGTGCTTTTAACTGTGCCTGTAGTCTTGTTTGTTTTATCTATGCTTATCTTTGTAGGTTCCGTATTCTTGTTTGTTTTATCTATGCTTATTTTTGTAGGTTCAGCATTTTTATTTATATTTTTTTCAGCCATGTTCTGCGCCTTTCGTAATTACTCAGTTTTTTCGTACCAGCTAAGATTAATTTGCGTACTTGATACATTTTTTATACCATGTATAATAACATTATCAACATAAAAACAACATTACATATTTTTAAACTGAGTATTCATAAAAAAAACTCAGATTTGACATTTATTAAAAACATTTATACGTAACATTTATAATCAGATTACATTTTAGAAAAGCAAGGATTTATAATATGGCATTACAATTAACAACAGATAATTTTAATGAAGAAGTTCTTAACAGCGATATCCCTGTACTTGTAGATTTTTACGCAGACTGGTGCGGTCCATGCAAAATGATGCTTCCGATCGTAGAGGAAATGGCAAAGGAATATGAAGGGAAAGTAAAGGTATGCAAGGTAAATACAGATGATCATCCTGAACTTGCCCGTCCATTTGGCGTCATGTCTATTCCAAGTTTCTTCTTCATAAAGAATGGAGAAGTTGTGGAAAATCACGTAGGTGGCATGGACATAAATAAAATGAAAGAAAAAATTGAAGCATTACTTAAAGCTTAATGATTGTTTTGATCTAAAAAAAGTCCCGGGGCAGCATGCAGGCACAATGCACCGGGACTTTATATTCTCTGTTTCGGCAAGAGCCATTTTCTTATGATCTTTTGTTTCTATTATTATTCGATAAGTCTTCCATGTCCTTTTATATTTCCTGGCCGGAATGCACATAATAAAGCTTTTCTCCCATTATCTTCTTCATCTCTTCATATGCTGCAAGACCTGTACAGTGACAGGTGTAATATTTCACTGGAAGCTCATTTAATTTTTCTGCAATATCTCTGACTTCCCTCAGTTCATTTTCGCGGTACTCACGTTTTACCATCAGATGAAATCCGCTGATCACTGTGTCCGGAAATGAACCGTACTTTTCTTTATAGGCATCAAGTATACTTAAAATACCGTTGTGGGCACAGCCTGAAAGAAGAATACGAGAGCCATTTTCCTTTATAACAAGGAAATGCTCATGGCAAAAATCATCCGGGATAAAGCCATTTTCAGTCTTTATCAAAAGGCGCTTATTGGTAAATGGCAGTTTGTGGCTGCGATTTTTTATGGTAAAAAGCTCTATCTCATCATCGATCACTAAGTCTCCCTCTATAGTTTTAAGCTGAGGCAGCTTAAGAATGTTTTTATCGATTCCGATGTATCTGTAACGCTGACTTGAGGTTTTGCCAGGATTCGAAGCATTAACATCATTCGAAATTCTGCCGTCGTCCGCTGCTTTGCCATTATTTGAAATTTCGCCATCATCCGCTGCTTTTCCATTATTTGAAATTTCGCCATCATCCGCATAATGCTCTCCTGCGGCAGATTTCTGCATATAAATCGCAGCCGCTGGATTGATCCTGCTAAATGGCATGATGCCGCCAGAATGATCATAATGGCCATGGCTTAAGATCATAGTGTCAACTTTAGTAAGATCAATGCCAAGCTTAGTGGCATTTGACAATGCCTTATCAGTCTGGCCAAGATCAAGTAAGAGCTTATGATTTTCTGTCTCAATATAAAATGAAAGTCCATGCTCAAAATCAGTGCCGGACCTACCCTCTGTATTTTCAATTAAATTTATGATCCTCATTTTGTCTCCATTATCCTTGCACCTTGGTTAACATAAAAATGAGCCACAGCCCCCGGGACTATGGTCCATTC
>JAFOIV010000086.1 GCA_017420535.1 Eubacterium sp.
CGGTTTAAAATCATGGACATGTCCGCTCTTTATTTCTTGTCTTGTACTATTTTCCGTATTCTTCGGGGGTTCTACATTATTTGACTTTTCTGTATTATTTGTTTTTTCTGTATTATCGTTTGCTTTGGCAAAGTTAGTCTCTTTTTCCGTTTCTTTTTCTGTCTTTTTTTCTGTCGCCTGTTCTTTTATCTTTTTTGTTGATTCCTCAACCTTCTTTGCTTCAGATGTTTTTTCTTTGTCCTTACTCTTTTTTTCCTCCTTTTTCATTTGATTTTTAGACATATTCTTTGTCTCTTTTTCTTTAATATCGCTTTTCTTTTTCCCTAATTCTGCCGCAGGTTTTTCTTCGCTTTTCTCAGTTGTTATTTCTGTTTCCTCTGTGGATTGTCCCTTCTTATCTTTTCCAAAAACTGTAATAAAACCCATGGCTGTCATAATAGAAATAACAAATATAATGCCAATTACTATTTGTTTTCTATTTTTCTTCATTTTCCTTCCTCCTGTAGAAAATAAAAGATCCTACAGTCCCGCATATAAATATCACTCCTCCAGCTATTATCCATTCCATGTCTCCGGTCTTTGGTGTATCAGGCGGAGTAAGTCTAAGAGATTGTTCCTTAGAATTAATATCTTCATGAACTGCTACAAGGGTCTTCTTTTTTATATTTCCTGTTTTGTCCCTGTCTATTTCATATATTCTTTCATAAACAACTACATTCTTTATCTCATCCCCCTCTCCTTGACTTATCATAAACTGTACCTCTGTACTGCCCTCCCTAGTCTTAGGTACAAAATAGGTTTCACCTGTTATATCCACATCTTTATTTACATTTGATATATCCATCATTTTTCCCTGAACCAGATATTCTTTGCCTATCTCAAGATTGGAATAATATATTTTATCTACTGCCGCTCCGTTATATCCTTCAATATTTTTATCTCCATCTTTTAAATCACTGGCATAAGTATTTACTTCCGGAACCTGGACTGTCTGTTCAATGCTTTCAATATCTTTATGCCTTGCTACTAACTTATCCTCCAGATAGATTTCTTCAAAGAAAACAATATCTTTACCAGACAGATCAGAAGTATCAATCTCAAAGCAGACCTCTGCTTCTCCGGATTCCTCCTCCGGAATAAATTCAATAATCTCCTTTAATTCTTTACCATTTTTATCTTTTAAACATTCCCCTGTATTCTTTAATACAGGCCATCCTATAATCTTATATCTTTCCTTTGGCTTAAGGCAGCTATACTTAATCTTATCAACAATATGCTGTTTTTTTCCTACAGAGACAATTTTATTTCCCGTCTCTTTATTAAAAGCCAGGGTATTACACTCAGGTATGTATATAGTCTGATCTAAGTCATTAATATCCTCATGACATATTGGAAATGAAACTCTTTCCATACTATCTGTATCTTCTTTATCATAATTATCATATTGTTTTATTTCTTCTCCATTAAGAGGAACATGATCTCCTAGATACAGTCTTTCAAAAAAAACTATTCTTTTTCCACAAAATGAAGATGCATCTATATCCTTAAAAGTCACCGTCACATTTCCACATTTTTCATATTTTGAAAATACATAATCTTCATCTGTAGTAAATGTATGACTGGCACTGATAATACTTCCTTCCTTATCCTTTAATTCCTCATAGCTTCCATCTTCATTTAAAACCATGGCAGTTCCATACAATGTATAGGTTTCCCCGGCTTTTAAATTCCTATATGTTATAACATCCTGAATTTCCTTAATCCTAATGGCTGGCATTATATTATTATTAATTTCAGGTACTATCGCCTTAGAACTTATCAAGGATTTATTCATGTTGGTAATACAATCTGCTTTTACCTTTCCATCCTTTATTACATAAGTCGTTTCATCTTCAATTATAAAAGTTATTGGATCTTCTAGCTGTTTCCCTTTATTTTCTTCACAGCTTTCTTCTTTTAAGACATAGGTTCCAAAATAGAGAGCCCCGCAACCTTCTTTGGCTATATTGATATTATTATCAGAAATAAAGAAAAGATCTGATTCCTTTGAGGAAAACTCACCCTTTTCATCTGTATAAATATCATGAGATTCACCTGTTTCTTTACATGTAATGGTGAATCTTACATTTGCCATCCCATTTCCTTCTTCATCACATTTCTTAAATATTATATCTCCTCTTAATGGAGATTCATATAGTAAAATTTCATTTGAATAAGATTTATTTCCAATCTTAATAGCAGACTCATAATCTGTTCTGGCTATAATGATATTATCCGATATAACATCTCCATTCATTACATATTTTGCCCCATCAAGACTATATCCATAAGGCGCCTTTATTTCTTCAATGGAAATAACCCCTAAAGGAAGGCCCATATCTTTTTCATCTGAAAAGTATAGATTGTCCCCAGAAACCAGATGTTCTTCATCTAATATTGCTGTATATCTATCTTTATCCTTCTTTGTTTTTATAATCCAGCTTCTCTCTGGCTTATATTTTTTTAATTCTTCTGGTGTATAATCCTTCGTATTATCAATGGCATAGAATTTTATCTCAAACTGAGCATCCTCAAGTGAAGATTTTCCCTCCGGTTCCGACTTTCCAGTATACTTGTCATACTTTATTATCATTAAATTTAGCGGGTCATATAAAACCGGCTCCTGAGACTTTACAATTGGATAATTATCAATATCATAATATTTTCCCTTTAGATGTTTTCCCACTACATCTACTTTATGAATCTCAGTATCCAGCCCACAATTCTTTGCCGCCTTTGTTTCTTTTACATAATAAGTTCCTGGTAAAAGATCATCTATTCTTCCCAAGCCATTTTTATCTGTTTTTATTATCCCAACTTCCTTTTTACATTTTTCATCTTTATAAACTCTATATTCTGCCTCAAGATTATAATTTGCATTTTTTGCAGCACAGTCATTTTTATAATCCTTTGCAATTTTAAATCCCCCGTAATATGTAGGGTTATACACCCAGTAAAGTAATGCCTGGTCTTCCTTTTCATTCATGGTGACCATGTATACTTTAAAATCTTCATTAGGCTCTTCATACTTATCTGTATTTATCTGATTATAAATATATTTAACCGCGCTTATATAATTATCCGTAAGACCATAAGACCAGTTATTATTTTTTATCTTTGTCTCATTTGAAGCATATGATAACATCAGATGTCCCAGAGCATATTCATTTTTTGCAGTGTCTGATAGATTCATCATCTTTATTGCTGCAGTATAATAGGTTTTCAATCCGACTTTATTTGAACTGTAATATGAATTATATCCTGGTGCATTGTATGTATAATAGCAGAGTTTTCTTACAGTCTTATCTTTAATCTCTGTCCTGCTTTCAATTTTATGTCCTTTCCTTGGATAGCTTTTATCTGGCTCAATACAAAAGCAGTTCCATACCTCTCCCCCTGTACCTACGTAAAACAGATTTGTCCCATATCCTAAGTATTCAACCAGGCCACTATTTCCAACCTTGTCCATATCTCCCTTATCTGTTTCTACCGCTGCCAGCATACTGACGAACTGCCCTATGCCACTTTCTCCTTCCTGGATCACCTCCACCTCTTCATCCTCTGAATCATCCTCTTCCTTTACTTCTTCCTTTTTTCCTCCTTCACCTTCCGGTTTATTCTCCGCTCTAACAGTGATAGGACAAGAAATTAGAAGACACACCGCGATAATAAAAGCTATAAGTCTTTTTATATTTTTTCCCATACGCATATCTCCTTTAAAGACAATAATATTCAATACCTGCAAAGCTGATCAGATCTCCATATCCCGCCTGAACCAGCACGTTTGATTCGATCTTGTTATTATTGATATAGGTTCCATTAGTTGACCCTAAATCCATAATAAATACCCCGTCTTTTTCTTTTTTTATGATGGCATGAACCCTGCTGATCCCTGGTCCTATCAAAAAGAAATTACAGCATGACACATCTCTGCCTACTTTGATCTCCCCCTCCTCAAGAATGATCGGCATTTCCCCTGATTTAGAATCTACAGGTATCATCCTTGTTACTTCATTTTGTTCTTTTTTTTCTAGAATTTCATAATGGGAAGAGTTGTTATCAAGTGGGATATTTCTATATACTTCCATATCCCGATCCAACTGTTTTTGATCTTTCTCACTTAAGAATTTTCCTATCAAGGAAATGATATAAACCGCAAGAACTGCTGTGGAAAAAAATAGACTTCTGATTCCAAAGAAATATAGAAGTCCGCCACCAAAACAAATAATTAGAATTAATATAATAAAATCTTTTGTATTACTCTTTTTCTTTTTTATCTCATTTATGATTACTGTATCTTTATTTATTTCCTCTGTAACCATCTTATCCGATAAGGTAATTTCATTTATTTTAGTATCTGACACTGTCTTTACTATAAATTCCTTATCCGTTTTTTCTATATCCGGTTCTGTTATCAGCTTGCAATACATTTCCGGAGTAAAATTATCGATCAGTAATTTCCCATAAATATCATAAAGATATATGACATCATCTTTATTTCCATGATCATAAATCCTCATTATATCTTCCATAAGACCTTTAATCTGCTGACTAAAGTTTTTCCTATAACCTGGAATATATAAAAATCTGTAAACATCTTGTTCCTTATCAAAAAGAATATACTTGAAACTAAGCACCAGATTTTCCGGAAATAAAATATAATCCATTATTTCCTTTATACAATCTCTTATATCGCATAGCAGCTTATATAGATCTTTCTTTCCTGGAGCTATAGTTCCAAAAAAGTTTTTTAGAGATGATAAACCATCTATTTTAAACATCTCATCCTTTTTTTGATCCACTTCTGAAAAGCTTGTTTTTACAAGATACTTAAATGTATTATTTTCAAGCATTCCGATTTCATAAGCCATATGCTCTCCAATTCCATCTAAATTATCTACCTTAAAGAAATTACTCATTCCTCTGTTTATTTGCGAGATTTCCATAGAACTGCCACCTCCTTAGTCTATCAGAAACCAATCCCACATCTCTAATAACAGTGCAGTCACTTTCATATTTAACAGCAACTCGTCCCTCAATTCTAAAAGTGTCATTAGACATATCATTCTTTACATCTACACTTCCATAGAGATGTCCCTCAGAAAAATCCACACTGTTTATAAATTCTTCTTCTTTCTTTTCTCTAAGTATCTCCCAGGGAACGCTATATATTTCCCTATATTCATCGCATCTTAATTTTTCTTTCTCAAACAAAAACAGAAATAACCATATAACCAGGAATATCACCATTAATATCAAGGGCATGATAATAGTCATTTCTACCGTAAGGAAACCTTTATTCTTTATTGCCCACATCTTTGGCATGGTAATACCCCTCCTACTTCACTTAATCTTACTCGATGTACATTCCTTGTTAACCCTGAACAACCGATATTCTTGTGATAACAATCCCCCTCTTTTGTTATATAAACCATATCTCCTTCTTTATTTCCGCAAAAACTGCATTTCTTATATCCACTCTCTTTTGCCATCTCCAGCGTTGCATATTCTATGGATAGATTAAGGTGAGAGCATGATCTTGATATATGATATGCTTCCATATTATCTGTTACATACACATATATATCGTCATCATTATTAGCTTCCACTTCATCTATTCTTCTTCCAACATAAGCCCTCTGCTTAATTCTTATTTCAAACTGTTTTTCTATAGATATAAATGGAATTTGAATCTTATATTTTAAGTGAAGGATTATATTATCCTCCTCATCTCTATATGATCCATAAAATGTAATTCCTGACACTCCACCAACCACATATTTATCCACCATTTTCCTATCATCCAGATATCCAGGAAAAACAACTGATGCAGCAGCTACACCACTTATCAAACCAGTATCAATATCATAATCCCCTATTTTTTCTGATAAAGCTTCTATCCCAACTTCTTCTAAATATGTTCTTTCCGCCAGATATTCCGAAGTTTCCGTCGCTGCCTCAAAGATAATAGTCTTTAAAGAAATGATATTTATTATGTGATATATAGCCAGAAATGCAAAAAGAAATATGGGGATAACTATGGCAGCTTCAACGGATGCTATTCCTTTATTATTCAAAAGTTCTCCCCCTTTTTTAAAGGAAATGCACATTTTATTAGGTTTAAACTCCCGAAGAGGCCTTTTTCTTGAATTTTTTTCCTATAAAATGCGCATTTCATGAACTACATTCTAATATCCTGTATCTTCTGAATTAAAAATGGTTCTTCCTTTGTAATTAGCTGATACGTCCAGTGAAAATGAGGTAATACAATTTGACATACAGAGATAATTCCCATTTCTTTCTTCGTTCAGATTCGCATTGATCTGCATTATATCAAGCATTCTGTAATAGGATTCATCCATATGAAATGTAAGTAGGATAAGAAGATATTCTTTATAAGAAAGACCCTTGTCATCATCTTCAGAACAAAAATCAGACAAATGTGTGAGAGCACTAAGATCCGTTTTCCAGTTAGACTTATTCTTTAGATAAGCAACCCTATTTCCTCTGACAAGCGTATATGCGTCTGCAACACTTTCAATATAAGCCCAGCATCCCAATAAAAGATGCTTAACAATGGGCTGTGCTATCGGCGTTAAGGCGCATAATTCCCAGGCAAGTGCAGACATTTTAGACACCTTATCTAAATCGGTTATGATATATCCATAATTAAATCCCAGGCGAATAACTATGATCTTATTAATGACAGAAGTAAAATTCACTTTGTCATTTTTCCCACCTGAAATAAGATATTCTATTTCCAGATTTAAAGCTTTATCCGTAGCATCTCCATCTGTAAAACAATTAAATGTATTACTGACATAACTTAACGTGGCAGCTGATTCTTTCAGTCCATCCATCCAACCGTTTCCAGATAATGCATCTTCCTTAAATCTGTCCATATCACTGAATTTTCTATCAACCTTTATCTTATCTTCAAATGATTTTTTGTTTGTAGAAGGCAATAATGATTTGTCTACATCATAGTCATGAAAAGAATTTCCATTTGGATTTAATAGACTTGATATACCAGAATCCGTATATTTCTTTACACTATCTCTCGGATCTTTATTATTATTCTCTACTGTTTTTTTATTTTCTTCTTTTTTGTCATCACTTATCTTTTGTTGTATATCTTTTGATTCTTTATCCGCAGACTCAATGATATCCTCCATCACCTGATCATTTAAGGGTATTTCTTCCTTAGTTTTATCCAGTATATTATCTATAACGCTGTCACTCATACCATAAATAAAGTAATCATTGATCTGCCTCTTTAATTCGGCACAGTCATTATCCATAATATATGTCTTGTCTGTAAGGGTTACATTAATATCCGAGTAAGAATCTCCCAGATTATTTCTTAGATTATCCTCAGCTCTTTCTTCAAGATATCCTTCTTTTCGTCCATCAAAGTCACTGTCAATGAGAAGGATATGATAATTATCAAATATATATCTGTCATAGCCTGCTTTAATATCTGACTCCGCACAATTGACTGCAATGGCTAGTTTTGCCTCGGCATTAGACATATCAACTATATTCATCACAGCAATAACCAGACTTATAAGCGCTAATGTGATCAACGTCATAAAGACGGTTATATATCCCCTATTGTCCATATCCTCCCCCCTTGTCATTTGTATGTTCTTAAGCACTTTTCATCTTTAGTAGAATTTTTTTACATCTCCATTTATGGACGTCCAGAGCTTGTTCACTAAACTGATTATCTGTTCTCTGAAAATGATAGCAAGAGCAATTAAAACAACCAAAATAAGCATTATTTCTACTGTCGTAACTCCTGCATTATTCGAGAGAATTGACATCTCCTGCTTCTTTTTCTTCATTTTTTTCTCCTTTATTATTTACTTCATACTGATGATTGCCGGTATCATAAGCACCACAATTACAACTACCATCAGTAAAAGAATCGGCACTAATAATTTAGTACTTATTTCCTCTGATTTTTTCTTTACTTCCTCCTTATTCTTTAAAAATGCATATTTTTCTTCTTCTGATAAAAGATTCAACAAATTAGAATTTCCATAGGATATATTCTGGCTAATAAGAGACATTAATTTTATGTACTCTGTAATCCCAATATCTCTTCCCATTTCAAAGTAAGCTTTCTTTTCCGATTCTCCTGCGCTAATCTTATTCATTGCTATTTTTACTTCATGAATAAGATATTTCGATTCATTTTCAGCAGCCAGAAGGATGGATTGTTTCAGACTTATTCCCGCACCAATAAGAAGAACCAGTTTATTAACAAAGCCATAATATGAAGCCTTCAATTCTTCATCTCTCTTCTTTAGCTTTTCCTTCATACCCTGTGTAATAAAACCAATGATCAGAACAGCTCCTAAACCTATAATTAAAAACAATTTGCAGATCATTTCATATTTAGATTTTGTTTTCAGACTGACATTCATCCCATTTTCTAACTCCGGCAAAATAAAAACCTTATCAGTTCTGGTTCTTTGCTCTTCCTCCTGAATATACGAAGCTGCTATTTCCATCATGTCTTCTTCTCTTAAGTATGGGAGTATCGTTACGAAAAAATCTCTGGTTTCAGAATGTATTCCATCAGTAATCTCTTCAGTAAGTTTTACATTAACTGATGTTTTTAAACCTTCTCTATTTACTTCCCCCTTAGAATTTAATACCTCCGGCTGATCTGACCACCATGTTACTGTGAGAGTTTTCGTATCATCAACATTTATCAGATTCAGATCAGCAGTTATATGGATTAAATCCTTATTATCCCCTAAGATCCTATTCTCAGTTTCAAGAAATAATTTTTCTGAAAGCTCTTCAAATTCCTCTTTCGTATATTCCATCGCATTGATATCAAGACTGATCTCATTTATATCTTTTCCGTTATTAATAATAAGATTTACTGTTTTTTTGTCCTGACCTTTCTTTGGTCTTTCTATTATTTTGTTTTCTTCTTTCTCAATAAACAAAAAAATGTATGCCGTTCCTAGAGCTAAAATAATTATGAGTCCAAACAAAAACGCCCAAAAACCAAACTGATATTTTTTTAATTTCCTGGCATTTTCTTCAACACCTGAATCTTCTATTTTTCTAATATAAATTTTCATCTTATTTTTTAATCCAGACATTATTTAAACTCATCCTTTCCCCTAGACATTTTTGTATTTACTGAAGTTCTTTTTGCTAAGAAGTGCCATTATCTTTCCCATTTAACTTCCCCCTCTCTTTACTTTATTGATAATTCTATTTCCCAGAATGTCCGCAGAAATATTTGCTAGAAGTGCAGCCGTCATAAGCGCCCCACCAAAGAAACTGTTGTATAAAACTCCGATATATTCTGAATTAGTTAGTCTTAAGTAAAGGATCATTAATGAAGGCATAAGTATCATCAATCTTAATTCCAGCTTTTTTTCTCTGATAAGCACTTCTATCTCATCCTCAATCTCCATTTTCTGAGATATCTTATCTATGGAATTTTCCATGATCCTTATGGTACTTCCCCCAGTACTTTCTGCTATTTTAAAGATTACAGATAGGCTTCTTACCTCACTTAGATCTGACCATTGGGTATAATCTTTCATAACTTCACTGGCTGTTTCTCCTATCTCAATTCTTCTTTTCATTCTATCCAGGAGCGCCATATACGATTTGTCTTTTCCATATATACCCTTCATTTCATTTGCAGCTGAAAAAACAGCACTATTAAGCGATTCTCCGGCCCTAACTGCAGTCTCCATTGCTGTGAGCATATCCTTTAATTCTTTTCGTCTTTGCTCCTTTTCTTTTTCTCTGACTTTTTCTTTATAAACCTTGGCATAATAAATTCCTGTCAGCACCCCCGGTACAATCCCAAAAAAGTTTTTATAAAAAACAAAGTCTATCCATATGGTTACAAGCAGTATTATGAAAATCAAGGATTCAGGATATTCTCTTTTCCTGATCTTTTTTCTCATTCTCATATCCTTCCATATAAATTTTTATAAGCCCATAGCTGCTAAGTTTATCTACCAGCAGCAATTTATTAATAAGTTCTAGTCTTCCCTTTACCCTCCCATTTTCTTCGCCACTTTCTCTAAAGCTATAAATAGGATTTATCATAATTTCTCCGTTACTAATACCTGTCACCTCGCTAATCTCTAATACTCTTCTGGACTTATCCCTTAGCCTCCCTAGATGTACAACAATATTAATAGCCGAAGCTATCTGTTGTCTTATGGCCAGAATTGGGAGTTCCATTCCGCTCATCATTACCATTGTTTCCAACCTGAAAAATGTATCCCTTACCGAATTACTGTGTCCCGTCGATAGAGAACCTTCATGTCCCGTAAGCATTGCCGTTATCATGTCAGCCGCTTCTCCACCTCTTACTTCCCCCACAATTATTCTGTCCGGTCGCATTCTAAGGCTGTTTCTAACTAGATCTCTGATGTTTACACTGTTCTTTCCTTCAACATTCTTATTCTTCGCCTGGAGCCTGACTAAATTATCAATCCCCTGTATCTTAAGTTCAGCTGAATCTTCTATAGTTATCACTCTCTCCTCAGGGGGTATGAATTCTGTCAATGCATTTAAAAATGTTGTCTTTCCTGTTCCAGTACCACCCGATATAAAAATGTTATATTTAGCCTTAACCACAAGCTTTAGAAACTCTGCCGCTTCTTTGGTTATTGCCTCGTTTTCAATAAGTTGCTCAATTGTTATTCTTTCTTTTGAAAATTTTCTAACTGTAACAATATCGCCGTCGCAAGAAATACCAGATAAGACGATATTTACTCTTGAACCATCCTGTAGAATTGCGTCCTGAATGGGCTCTGATTGGTTCACCTGTCTGTTTACAGTAGATACGATTTGCTGGATTGCTGTGCTGAGTCTTTCTTTTGATTCAAATTTAAGATCAGCCTTTTTGATGATTCCATTCTTCTCTATGAATATGGAATCCGGTCCATTGATCATTATCTCAGTGATCTCATTATCTTCTAAGAGATCAGATAGAACATCTAGCTTTTTAATAGAATTATATATACTCTTTTTTAATTCTATCCTGTCCCTTAATCCTATATATGTTTTAGCTCCCTCCCGACTTAAAGCCTGATCTATTTTCATTTCTATCTGCTTATCACTTATGTCATTGGAGAAATCCAGATCACTGATAACTTCGTTCTTTAATCTTTCTTTTACTTCAGTTTTCAATTATCCTCTCTTTTTATATCGAATATAGTCTTTATCATTGCCTGGCTTCTATAATCTGTATACGGTACCTCAACCTCCTTTATTTTTGAAAGAATACTCCTTAAATTCATATCTCTTAGTAACTGTTTAAAAACCTCTACCTTCTTTCTTGATACCTCATCCCCCAATATTGGCATATATATCCTGTCAAATATTTCTAGTATTTCAAATGTCCCCGGGCCAGCTGACCCAATGTCGAATATAACATCTGAAAATTCACCTGACTCCCGAAGCTTATCAATAAACCATATAAGATCCTGCTTCGTAACATCTCTGGTATCCTGATATAATCCCGCTAATATCATTTCTTGATACCCATCCCGCTTTATCTTTGACTTACTTATTATCTCCAGTATGTCAGGCGATTTTTCTTTAATGTGATATAGGAGTTCTGAACAGTTCCCGATAATTACTTGATCAGAATAGTCCTCCATCGCTATGCGAAGGCTCCTTCCTGAATAATCATCAGCAGCTAGCGCTTTTGTCAGAAGTGTCTTACCTGATCGACCGACAGGAGAAAAAACACAGACGAGAGTACGCCTTACTTTGGGGTTGAACTCTGCTGACTCTATTTTTTCATGAAAGGAGTTGCATAGCTCACGAACATTTTGGAATTTAAAGATTGAATTAGAATCTTCTGGATGTCTTTCTGAAGAAAATAATACACATTTCACACCTCTGTAATAGATCTTCTCATCTTTCTTCTCAATATTTTCCGGAAAAACATCTGTAATAATAAGGTCTAGATCATTTATCTCAAGATATTTACTTAATGCACTGAATGTTGTAAATGCTTCCATCAAGAGATCTGATTTCTCAGAAGAATTAATGACATCTCTCAGAAACGTAGCGAATGACAAATCACTGTCACAGATTGCTATATGATACCTTCTTATACTGACACCCCCTTCCTTCGTGTAACACTAAAATATCACTATTTTCGAAAATATTAAATAACAAATTTGTCAAAATCGAGATGCAACAAATTGTTGCGTGACCATTTCATCTGAAACAGTTCAATTTAGATCATATTCACTCATTTTAATTTACATAACTCATATTTTTTTCAGTCATTTGACCTGTTTTTTTACATTTTCCTAGTTTTGTCCTAGTTTTTTTATCTAAAAACTCGTCGAAAATTTCGTTATTCTGCGGGCAACAATTTGTTGCAACATTCGTCAACCCCTTATAAACACTGGGATTGGAGGTGTTTTTGCATTCTCTCGAAGACACATTTCGCAAGCACATCTCGAAGTCACATTTCGCAAGTATTGCTTGCTCGATGATGCGTTCTCGCCAAGGTCGCTTATCTGCCAAAGGCAGATACACATCAGATAAACGACTTTGGCTCAACTTCGCACACGAAAAAGGACGGTCAGATTACTCTGAACCGCCCTTCGCATAATGTATTAAACTATTACATGGGAGCTAATTTAGTCCTCATCTTCTAAAAGAGATTTTCTCTTTTTTGAGATGACAAAAAGCATTGCAGCGATACCTGCTGATGAGAACATAATGATGAACCAAAGCATGAGATTTACTGTATCTCCTGTCTGTGGCTTATCACTGTTTGTCTTATCTTTATTAGTTGTATCGCTTGTATCTGCATCCTTTGCAGGTGTTACATCGGCATCCTTTGCTGAATCTGTATCCGGTGTAAGCTGTGCCTCAGCATCCTTAACTGTAAATGTTGTTGATGCCGAACCATCTGTTGAAAGGATTGTGAAATTATGAACTCCATTATCCAGCTTCTCAAGATACTCAGCTTTAAGAGTAATTCTTGTTGAACCACGTGAAGCTTCATAATTGCTGCTATCTATTTCTATACCATCTACTTCTACTCCTTTGAACTTTTCAAATGGAGCTATTGATATGATAAGAAGTCCCTTACCTGAATTCTTAGACCATGTCTGATCCTTTGTAGCATCTGTAATGTAATAATCTGTTGTTGGTACGTTTTCCTCGTAAACTTCAGCCTTATCACTGTCATAAGCAATTGAAAGGTTTTCTTCATCTACTGATACTTTCTTAACAGCATCCTGTGGAACAAGGATTGCACCACGTCTTGAAGCTACATTTACAACTATTGCATCATCTACAGCTGTGTATGTCTCTCCTGTCATTACATCTGTGAAACTTGTATCTTTTACATTAATTGCCTTTAAGTCAACTGTGATTTCTTTTGATGTTTCAGCTGAGTTAGCAAGTACGATAATGTTTGCATTATCATCGCTTCTTACATAACCTGCAACTGTATTATCCTTAGTATCAAAATATGCAATATCACCTGTATTTAAAGTGCTGTATGCATGTCTTACCTGACCAAGCTTAGCATAATACTCTGTTAATTCCTTAACACCTGTTCCCCAGATTACGCCACGTCTGTTATCTGGATCATCTCCGCCTACCATACCTAATTCATCACCATAGTAAATTGTTGGTGCACCTGGGTATGTGAACTGAAGGAATGCTACAAGATACTGCTTTTCTTTTGCAGCTTCGCTTGTTCCTTCATATGTTGGGAATGCACCACTGATAGACTTATCAGCTCTGTCATCTCCAACACCATCAAGCATTGAAAGAAGTCTTGATGTATCATGTGATCCTACAAGATTCATCATTGCATAGAAAGCTTCTTCTGGATATCTTTCTCTAAGCTTTTCTAATGTATTCATCATCTTTGTTGCATCCTGGTCTCCTGCAAATCCTATTACAGCGCCACGGAATACATAGTTCATAACTGAATCATACATATCACCAAGAAGATACTGTGTAGCATCTGTCCAGATCTCACCAACGATCACATTGTCACTATCAAGACCCTTAACAGAATTTCTAAACTTCTGCCATGTCTCATCTGATACTTCATTTGCTACGTCAAGTCTCCATCCGCTTGAACCTTCATCTAACCAGAAATGAGTTACACAACCTTCGCCGTCGATGATCTCATCAGCCCAGCCTGGTGTCTGATACTCAGAACCATTTGTTGACTTTATAACAGGCATATTGTCATATCCCCACCATCCGTCATAGCCATATACAGGCTTTCCAGCTCTAAGACCAACTGTATCCTTTACTACTTCACCATCATCATTCTTTAAATACTTATCAGCACTCTGGAATACATCTACCCATGCTGTGTAAGTATAATCTGTAATGCCATAGTTCTCTGTGAAGTATGTCTTTGCCTTATTTTCAGCCTCTTCCTTTGTAAGGCTTTCATCCTCTGCCATAAGATCATATACATATGCCCAGTATGGATATGCACCGATCTTTGTTGTACCGTCCTGAAGATACTTATAGTATCTGTCGAAATAGATTGAATCATCTGATACATGGTTAAATACACCATCAAGGATGATCTTCATATCATGAGCCTCAGCTACCTGAACCAACTCTTCAAAATCACCATTTGTTCCAAGTACTGGATCGATAAGTTTGTAATCACTTGTATCATATCTGTGGCTTGAGATTGAAGCAAAACATGGATTGATATAGATTACATTTACACCAAGTGCATCAAGATAATCTACACGATCGATGATACCCTTAATGTCACCACCATAGATCTCATCACTCCATACTCTGTCACCATAGTATGCACCGGTTGACTTATATACATCCTCATCAAGAAGTGCTTCCTGCTCTGGATTCTCTGGAATAGTGTTCCAATCAGTGATGAATTCATAGCGGATATCTCCTCTTGAATATTCCTGTGCCTTATCATTTGACTTATCGCCATTGCAGAAACGATCAGGGAAGATCTGATAGATAACTGCATTCTTCATCCAGTCAGGAGTCTTAAAGTTCTTATCATAGACTATAAGATCATAAGGCTTTGCCTCAGCAAGGCTTGCTGTGATTCCACCTACACCGTATGGATCTGTATCCTGATCAATATCAGAATATACGCTGATTGAGCTGCCATTTGAAAGAACGAAGAAATAATCGCTTTCACCAAGCTTATCGAACTGAGTTGTAGCAGCGAACTGAGCCTTACCTTCAACCTTCTTCATGTCGATAGTCTTCTGATTCTTTCCCTTAAGTACCATCTTAACGCTTGTTACGTTTGGATCTGGTACATCAATTGTAAATGTTACATCTGTATCTGTTGGGATTGCACCATAGATACTCTTATAATTCTTATCTTTTGTATCATACTTAACGCCTTCTGGATCAACCTTTTCATCAGAAGCGTCATTGTAATAGATTCCTGTTGCAGGATCAAGATAGAATGTTACTTTCTTGTCCTCTTTTAAAGTGAAATCAGCATATACATATTTGTTTCCATCAGCATCCTCTGCTGTGATTCCTGAATATGTTCCCGCTGTAAGATCAACTGCTACAGAGTAAATACCCTGAAGTGTTGTATCTGTAAGATATGTATCATCTGGAATTCCAGGTCCATATAACTTAACTGTTGTAAACTTATAGCTTACGTTATCAACCATATTATGGCTCATGTCATTATATGAAATGATGATATCCATTGTATCTGGTACTGCAATTGGAACATTTGCACCACTTGCTATACCGTTGAGACCGTAGTTCTCGCTCCATGAACCATCGATTGCGATCTTATATTCATAGTTTGCTGCAGGAACAGCCTTAAATACACATTCGTAAAGAAGGTTGCCCTTATATGTCATCTTGTTTGATCCAGCATCCCATGATGGTCCAGGAAGTGTTCCAGGTACATATACGTTACGACCTTTGAACTCATCTTTTGAATATACTGCATAAGATTTATCTGAAACCATCACTGTTTCAAATCCATCAGGTACTACTTCTTTTTCATTAATTGTAAATATAAAATCGAAATCTCCTGCGGCATCTCCAAGGAAAATAGATCCCTGGAATTTATTATTTCCTGCGTAGTTAAGTTCCTGAGTCTTAACATCCTTTGTATCTGCTGCATTTATAACTGTAACTGTTACCTTGCTGCCTTCGCTTGCAGGACATGTGAAAAGTGTTGTTCCATTTGGATTCTGGTTAACACTTGCCTTTACATGTGAAACCTCAACGCCAAGAATCTCTGCAACTTTTTCTTCATCATTTACTGAATCATACATGCAGTCATTCTTTGCATCGTAGATAAATGTAACAGCTCCATCTTCAAGTAATCCAAAGCTGTAATTTCCATCCTTACCCTGAGGTCCCCAGGCACTATGATTATAAATGACTTTATATTCATAATTTGCTGCTGCAGGAAGCTTAAGCTGCTTTACAAAATACTGATCATTTAACTGAGTGAATTCATAACCAGTTTTACCGGCTGCCCAGTTATCATCTCCTGCACATCTAACTGTTCCTACAAGAGAATAATCCTTTGTAGTAAACATTTCTGGATTGTTGATTGAATCGTATAAAGTTCCGCTATTTCTATCAAGTCTTATTGTAAGACTCTTAGTTCCAGCAGGAATTGTAAGAGGCATATTATCACTGCCCTTACCATAGCATACTGACCAGTCATGATTTTCAGCTACCTTATAACCACCGTCAGGAACTTCGAAATCATCATCTAAAGATTCAAGAGTAAATGTACGAGAATAGATTCCTCCACCAATGTACTCTAAGTCATTTGATGAATCTGTCTGATTCCACTTTACTTCTTTAGTCTTGTCTCCATCCTTAAAAAGGATCTTATTATCATCATGGCTTGCGAAACCACCTACAAGTGTTTCTGTTGGAATAGTTGATGCTGTAAGTGCTTCAAAATTTCCATTTGCAAATCTAAATATTACATCACCGTCTGCAGATACATTTGCAGTAAGAGATGTCTCGCTTCCATCTACATAAAGTGTAGCAACGATATCACCTGAAAGTGAAACCTTTGCTTCATATACACCCTGTCCATTGTTTGAACTTACTATTGGAAGTGTATAGAAATCATCGCCAACCTTAACTTCTACAAGGCTCTTTACATTTGTTGAAACTGATCCAGATGTTTCACCACCAGTTTCACCGCCCTGGTCACCGCCAGTTTCACCACCAGTTTCACCACCTTCGTCTCCACCTGTTTCACCGCCTTCATCACTTCCTGAAGCAGCTACTCCGAGAGATGAAGCAATCTTAGAAGCTTCTTCCTTATTTGTTGAATCATAAAGAAGACCAGTTGAAGCATCATATAAAAATACAACGTTCTGATTTACCTTAGTGGTAGTTAAAGACTGATTTCCTTCTTCAGCTTCATACCACTTTGATCCATCAATTACTACCTTATATTCATAAGTTCCTTTTTTTGCAAATATCTTCTGATAAATAAATAAATTATCTGAGATCTGAGTGAATTCAAATCCATTTACTGAAGGATTCCAGTTATCATCTCCAGTTTCTCTTGCAGGACCGATAAGAGAAACTGTTCTTCCTAACTTATCAGCAGTAACTGCTCCTGAATTTTGAGCAATATCAAATGTACCTGCATTAACTGAATCATATACTTTTCCAGAAAAACTATCTAACATGATAGTAAGTTTATCTACTCCAGCTGGAATGGTTAACTGAATATTACCACTTCCCTCGCCATAGCTTATATCCCATGAATGATCCTGGGCAATCTTATAGCCGCCATCAGCTACTACTCTATCTTTTTCTGATGATTCGATTGTGAAAGTACGGGAATATACTCCACCACCAACATAGTTAAGATCATTAGCACTAACACCTGGATTCCAAGCTATGCCTCTCTTATTTTCTCCTTCGAGGAAGTAAATCTTTTCATCTTCTTCTGCTTCCTCCTTTGAGAAACCACCAACAAGAGTCTCTGTTGGAAGATCTTTTTCAGCTATTAAATTAAAACTGTCATTTTGAAATCTGAAATAAACTTTACCGTCTTCATCTGTTGTCACATTTGCGCTTACCCCTGTTGCATTCCCATCGACGTAAAGTTCGGCTGAATAAGAACCAGCCTTATAATTTTCTGCAGCCTCATACAGTCCGTTTTTATAAAGCTTAAGAGTTGTAAATGAATCTCCTACTTTAACCTGTACAAGACTAGTGAGATTTGTTTTAATTGTACCTTCTGCTTTGACTACCATCTTAGGTCCAATCCCAGAAAGGACAGATACGACCATACTTAAAGCAATCAAAAGAGAAAGGTATTTTTTCTTACCTTTCATACTCACTTATAAATTCCTCCTTAATATAATTTAATACATCACCTTCTACAGCTTCCCGGACTGCAGAATAATTACATTAATACCGAGTTTATTGTATTCTGACACAAAATCTTCTTCAACATCATTTATTTCCAATAAATTTTTGGTTTCCTTGTGCAAATTAACTAACACTTCCGAAACTCCAAAAAAAACCGGCATTTTCTTGTGCAAAATGCCGGCATATTTATACATAAAACATACATATTCAACAAATAAACGTTTAAATAACGTTTCCGAAAACGTTTTATTTTTTAAAATTTTTTTGCAAGTTTATGACCGACCGGTCATTATTTCATGCTCATAATCGTTCGAATTAGTTCAATATCTTCATCTGTAAGTCTGATATTCGTAACATATTCCTTATTATCTGTATCTGTAAGTTTTAATTCTACAACTGATCCTGTTGTAAACTTATTTGATGTTTCTTTAAAAAATGGTATAACTCTCGGATGTCTTTCATTAAAATCTTTAAGTTTTCCAGCCATCTGCATCATTTCCATTGGATTAAATCCCATATATTCATACCTCCATATTGATATCATATTAATTCCTGATCCTCTTATGCCTGAAACATCCGCAGCAGATCAGTATAATAAGTATATATGGGTTTCACGATAATTTCAATTCAGAGGTCGAGAGCACACATCTAACTTGAATGTGAGGTCGTCTTTTTTATTATACATATGCTTCGCATAAGTGACTTTGGCTCAATAAAAGAAAAAACCAGAAACAGAAGTTTCTGGTTTAATCATGCCGGCGACCGGAATCGAACCGGTACGGGTATCGCTACCCACGGGATTTTAAGTCCCGGGCGTCTGCCAGTTCCGCCACGCCGGCATTTAAGGAAAATCCTTAAAGCGACCCAGACGAGACTCGGACTCGTGACCTCCGCCGTGACAGGGCGGCGCTCTAACCAACTGAGCCACTGGGCCATAATATAAGAATTGAGTAGGATTTCCTACTCATTATATTAATCATTTTTAATTTTCGAGTGGACGCTCAGGGACTCGAACCCGGGACCGATCGGTTATGAGCCGATTGCTCTAACCAACTGAGCTAAGCGTCCTTAATATGTCCAATCAAATATTCAATTGTTGTACATATAAGTTAGTGACCCCGACGGGAATCGAACCCGTGTTACCGCCGTGAAAGGGCGATGTCTTAACCGCTTGACCACAGGGCCATATATAAGCTCCCCGAGTAGGGCTCGAACCTACAACAACTCGGTTAACAGCCGAGTGCTCTACCATTGAGCTATCGAGGAATATTTTACCTCATCAAATCAACAAAAGAAACTAGGAACTCGCCGCAGCACTCTCATTGAGCCATTGAGGAATACATCTTTTGAAAGATTGTACTTTCAAAACCTCATACAGTAAGTTTAATCCTTTATCACAAACTTTTCAAGAAGCATTACGCTTTAATCTCTATTAGGATAAGCCCTCGACCTATTAGTACACCTCAGCTGAAAGCCTTACGGCCCTTACACTCAGTGCCTATCAACCTCGTAGTCTTCAAGGGGTCTTACTTCATAAATGAATGGGATATC
>JAFOIV010000087.1 GCA_017420535.1 Eubacterium sp.
CAATGATCTTTCCATCTCCCAGGATTTCTCTTGCCTTTAAAGCTTCCATATCTTCCTGTCCAACATGAACGCCGTCTGCATCTATTTCTTTTGCCAGCAGCACATCATCATTAACCACAAACGGCACATTAAACTCTCTGCATAAGTCTCTTATTTCAATGGCTTCTTGCTTCATTTCCTCTCTATCCATGTTTTTTTCCCTTAACTGGATAAATGTTGCCCCGCCCAAAAGAGCAAGTCTCACTTTACAAAAAAGCTTTTCTTCCTCTTTTAACCAATGACGATCTGTTACTCCATAAAGAAGCATTGATTTTTTTATATCTTCTTTTGAAAATTTCTTATTAACTAACATTTTTTCCTCTTCAAAATCATCTGATATCCTGCTACGCATCTATCTAAAATTCCTATCACATAACTGCATAATTATTTTATTTCGTACTTTGCGTATCTCTCCAGCATATCTCCATCCATATTAAATATCGCATCAATAATACGATTTCTGTATGTAGAATTTCCTTCATGTTCTTTCATATATGACCATCCGATCTCTCCTGCTACTCCCATGGCACAAACAGCCGCTGCAGCAGCTTCAAGCTTTGCATTTGGGTTTGCAATGAGAAATGCTGTCATAAGTCCTGATAGCTGGCAACCTGTACCTGTGATTGAACTCATTTCTTTTCTTCCATTTCTTATGACATAGCATTTATCTTTATCCGCTACAAGATCTATTGCTCCGGTAATAGCTATGATACATCCCATTCTATCAGCCAGATTCTTTACAAATGATACAGCCTCATCTAAATTCTCATCAGTCACTTTATCATTTACATCTGCATCAACGCCATGAGTTGTACCGATTCCATTTGCTATAGTCTTAATCTCTGAAATATTTCCTCTTATAACATCAAGCCTTATCTCATTTACAATTTTTTCAGCAGTCTCTGTTCGAAGCTTTGATGCACCTGCCCCAACAGGATCAAGAAGAACTACATGTCCTAATTCATTTGATCTTTTACCAGCTCTAAGCATTCCTTCAATAGAGTTTTTATGCAGGGTTCCTATATTAATATTAAGTCCTCCGCAGATAGATGTGATATCTTCCACATCCTCCGGCTCATCAGACATTATAGGACTCGCTCCTGCGGCAAGGATTATATTTGCCACATCATTTACTGTCACATAATTAGTGATATTGTGAACCAGCGGTTTTCTTTCTCTAACATTATCAAAACATTCTTTAAACATTGTTTTTCTCCTCATAAAAAAAGCGCATCCCCATAGGGAATGCGCGAAAAATCAACCTAGTTATAGCATACAAACTAAATCTTCCCTACGTTGGCATTACCCAAATCAGGTTACAGGTCAAAGCTTACTAATTGCTTTTTCTCAGCCGGACCAACCAGCTCCCTAGTTATTCAAGGAATATATAACACATTAAAAGATAAAATGCAAGAATGCGTACGGACGCCTCAATAGTATAGATGCTCAAGCAATCGCGCCAGCGGGCTAAACATGCCCTTTGGCACGATTCTTTCGCCTCTTTTATACTATTGAGGCTGGGTATGGATACTTTTTCATTTCATCAATTTTGCTTATTTGATGGGGATAATTTACGTCTTCATTTATTGCTTATTTTTTCTAAATCATCATAATATATTCGATAAACGCCTTCTGTTCTCTTCTCGATATCAAAACTATATAAAGTAATTTTAATATACTCATCATTTAGTTCTATTTCGTAATTATCATTATTACTTCTTGCTTTTTTCACTAATGAATCAAAAATAGTCATTTCTTTTTGATTTCTATTATTAATGACTACGATTTTGCAATTTATTAACTGATAATAATTTCCATCTGTGCGTTCTTCAACATCTATTATCTTGCTTTTTCCAATGATTGTATATTTTCCATTTTTTATTCTTTTTCAAACCAATCTGAATATCTGTGTCTTTTTAGATATTCTAAGCCTAGTGGCAGAAATAACAAGAATACAACAAAAAGTACAATTATACCTTTTTTTAATAACTTATTTTTCTTCATCATTTAAACCCTTTTTCTTACTTACCATTTATTATTCAAAATCAAAATAATAAAATCGAAATGAATCACACATTTTACCTTCATTATCAAACAAAGATATTTTTATAAATTCATCGTTACCATCAATTAAATAATTTTCTGAATTTATTTTTTTACCATCTGTATCAATTGTGGTACTAAAATCAATAATAATCTCTTTGTTTTCCTCTCTCTCAACAGATAGTCTTACTTCAGTTTTTTCAAATGGTAATTTAGGTCTATAAAAATATTGAGATACCTTTACTATATATCCGCCATTTTTACTTGATACATTCTTTGAATAAATAATAGGCTCTGCCCTTCCGGCTTTTCTCATATAAACCTCGAAGAGAATTATTCCTAGTAGATATATTAGAAATAATATTACAACCAATAATTTCTTACTTTTCATCTTCTAACCTCTCATTAATGAAATCTCTAAAAGCCGTTCCCGCCGCAATAGATTGTTTATCTGTAAAGACAATATCAAATACTTCATTACGAGTAACCGTATATCCATTTTCATCGTTTTTTGTAACTTGTAATATTTTTATTCGTTTTTTAATTATATAAATAAAAAAGGGAATTTTCCCCACCCCGCATTCGTGAATAATATACAATATATTTTAAGGATTGTAAACAAATTAAAAAAACACTAAATATAATAAATGAACGGACACAATGCTAAAATTGCTATATAATATAAATGAGTATGACAAATCTTAATTAACAAAAAGGAAATTATTCTATGGGACTGTTTACAAATAATAAAAGCACAGATGATTATGCCAAAGAAGGAAACAAACTGTTTGATGCAGGAGAATATTTACAGGCTGTCTCAATATGGCTTGAAGGATTGAATTCTTTAAACAAACCTCTAAATATGCAAAGTGAAGCAGTTTGGTTTCAAACATCTATTGCAGATGCTTACTTCATGCTTGGAGAATATGAGAAAGCATATCCATATTTGTGGGATGCAAAATCAAATATAACGGGTGAAGGATACACAAATCCGTTCGTAATGCTTCGTCTGGGCCAGTGTTCATTTGAATTAGGAAAAGATGATGCAGCGGAATATCTTATACGTGCATATATGCTTGCAGGAGATGATATCTTTGAAAGTGAAGATGAAAAATACTTTGACCAGATAAAAAATCTAGTATAACGTCCAGCGAAAAAGAGTCGCGAAAAAAACATATCACGAAAGTCCTCTTGCCATGATTTCACACAATTTCTTTTATATAAAATCCCAGGTATATGACATTATGGTTTTATATATACCATCCTGTCTATGCCTGGGCAACGCAAACTTTTCATTATAATGTTTTTACACGATATTTATGTTTTATTGGTTTCATCGTCCAATCATCATATCCCACCAAACCATCATTCTGCAACCTTCCTAGTATAATTCCAGGATCTCTATTAATATCATCTGCAAAATGTAAAATATCATTTAAAGAAAATCTTTTATTTGATACAAACTCATTGTACTTTTCTCTTGGAATTAAGCGGTCCTCTGCAAATAAATCAGCGGCGATCTCTTTCTCGCCAGTTTCTTTTTCAAATGAGATTCCATAATCGCCATTGATAATATGGCCAATCTCATGGAACAGTGTAAACCAGAAGGAATCAGAATATGAACTTTGGAGCATCAACTGCCAATGCCTTATTTGTGGCAATCTGAACCATTGTATTAGCCTTAACTGTACTTGCCTCTTCTAATGCCCCTGTTGAGCTTCTAAAACTTACCGCCATATCTCTTTTGGTAAAAACAGTTAATGTCGCTACATTCAAAAACTCTCTAAGTGCCTTTATCTGCTCATCTTTCTTTCTAGGCAAATCTGGCAGACCATAATTCTCTCTGAAATACTTATAATCAAATAGTTCAAATACTTTTCTTTCTTCTACCAATTCTTCCTGTGACTTAAACTCAGCTATCAACGCATCATAAGCATTTTGAAGATTCAGCCAATAGTTCACACTGGTTCCAATCATTCTAGATAACTTCATTGCAATGTCGATTGATAAGCTCTGTTCACCACGAATTAATAAACTTAAATTCTTAGGTGTTGTATCAAGTCTCTTAGCAAAATCTTCCTGAGTTAATCCACTTCCTTCAACAATCTCTTTAATATAATATCCTGGGTGAAATGCAACCGTATCATTATATTCAATGTAATTACTCATAGTGCTTGCTCACCTCCATTATTTTAACAATCCTCACATTCTGCGATATCTTATCAATATCGCACGGAAAATATGACTTCTTATTCTCATCAAGTAGCTCCAATATTATACGCCACTGGTCTCTCCTTGATTTAACATCAATAGCGAAATATCCTTCTGGGTTTCTTCTAGGTTTCTTCCACCTTTGTTTTCAAGTTTATGAAAGTGAAAGGTTGGATGAACTATAATATCTTTAATAGTATCGGCTTGCTTCATAGCATTTATCCTTGCCAATAGGCTGTTTGCCAACGCTTGATTTCCGCCAAATAGCTTCTTCGCTGCTTTTAAGCTGGTACCTTGTTCCTCAGTTTTAGTATCTGTATAAACTAAGTCCAAAGTCCTCTTGCTTTGCTGCAGCTTAGATAGATCACCTGATAATCCTTTGCCATGTCCTTCACAAGTCTTTTTGCTCTTAAAAGATTATCATCATCCAGGTCTATAAAAGGATCATCTAATAATATAAATGGCTTTTCATTTTTAAATATCGCATCACATAAAGCAAATCTTAGGGCCAATCCCATAAGACTCTTAATGCCATCACTCATATAAGATATTTCTCTTTGTCTTCCTTCATCCATTACTAAAAGAGTCACATCTGTGTCCATGCTGATACTATCCGAATACTTCGCACTAGAAGAAAACTCATTAGAAGGAATCTCATTAGATGAAAGCACTTTATAGTAATGATCAAAATTCTTCTTCACGGGATTAAGATATTTTGAAAGGAAGTTATCTTTTGCTTTTCTTAAATAGTCTCTGGTTTTTTCAATTTTTTGATATTTGTCCAATGCCTTTTCTATTTCCATCTCTAAATCTTTGGCCTTGTCACTTAATTCAAGTATAGCTTCATATTCCTCGATCAGCTTTTCTTTTTCTTTAGATATAACTTCTATATTCCTTATGGCAATCTCATATCTTTTATCCAGATCTGCCAGGATATGATCTATCGCATTTTCTTCGCCAGTGCCCCTAAAAGCTACATTTCGCGCGCCATCTTCACCTGCGCTATTAAAATCTTCATTTATCCCACTGTCTTCACCAGTGCTTGTATCTATAATCACTCCATCTCTGCCTGTCTTAGTCTTGATATCATTTTTCTTCTTAATAAGCCTTTTATTAATAAGACCCACAGCAAACATAAGGATTCCAAGAATTAAAGAAACTATTCCTAAAATACGGACTGAATTTAATTCTTTACCTCCATAAGGAATCACCACCAGGCACAGACACCCTGTTATGGTGCATATAACTCCCGCCATGCAGCAGCATATAAAAAGCAGAAGCCTTCTTATAACTAAACCATCTTCATTCTCATTTTCAGCCTTTATGGCCGAATCATTTTTTGCAGCTATCTTATTATTTTCTTCCAGCTGCTTTATCTTCATTTCCGTAGTCCTTTTATATTTTTCCAGTACGATTTTTTTCTTTTGGCTTATTTTCTCTACATTTGCTTTTAAGGAAATGATTTCCTGATCAAATTCATGGATCTTTTTTTCTATTGTTTCCTTTGCCTTAATCTTCTCTTTTTCTAAAAGCAGCTCGTCTCTCATGATCCTGATGCGGCCTGTCTTTCTTGTAGGGGACATCTTATTCAGATAATCGTTTAGATTTTCCTCAGCAACATCATAATTATTGATATCATCTATCGCGCTGCTGAGATTTCCAATATGGGCATTGATATCACTTGTTGCCCCAAGAAGGACTTTAGAGCTTTCATCTATAAAGACAGTTCTTTCAAATGATTCTCTGTCCATCCCGAATAATTCTTCTCCAATCCTTTCAGAATAATCATTAGAAATTTTATTAGTGATGGCATCTCTTAATTCAAAGAATCCTTTTTTTCCATAGGAAAAATCCCTGATTATAATATAGGTCTTTCCATTAGTTTCAAATACCAGTCTTCCGGTAAATGATTCATTGCTCCATGGAGTATAATGCATAAATTCATTATCCGATATACTCTTTTTAGCATTTCCTGAAAGCCCATAAAACATAGCCTTTATAAACAGAGCCAGGGTAGACTTTCCCCAGCCATTATTTTCTATTATCTCTGTCAGATCAGAAAAGCAGACATCGTAATTATGTAATTTCCCAAAATTGTCTATATGACAGCTAATAATCCTCACTTTTTTCACCTGCTCTTGTCCACCAAAAAATAAATGCTGCGACAATAATCATCCGCTAGTCTATAAATAAGTCTTCTCCCCTGAGAGCCTTAAGGCCATATCTGATGATCTCATTTCTCATATCTTCATCACTTTCCCGGCTGGCAACATTTCTTATAAATTCTCCCTTAAGAGATTCGTCATCCTTATAAGACTCGTCATCTATCCATATTCTGGTTTCATCCACTATCTTTATATAAAAACAATCCTTTGAAAGACGCTCTTCCATAAAGTCTGTATCGACCAGCAATTCTTCGCTTCGGTTTCCCACAAGCCTTACTTTTATTATATTGTCTTTTAATTCTCTGTTAGATAATTCATTCTTGATCAAATCCATGGCTTCATAGATATCATCACAGGAAGAAATATCCATCTTTATATCTTCTATTATCCTTGTATTATCCTTGATAAAGCTTCTGCTTATCTCTCTTTTTTCTTCATCAATATCAAGAAGAACAAAGCCCTTATCTCCCGTCTCATCAAACCCTCTTCCTGACGGACATCCCGGATAACAATAGATACATCTCTTATCAAGATTTCCTTCTCTAAATGCATGGATATGACCTAAAGCCAGATAATCGATGTTCTTATATTTTAATAACTCTACAGGTATATCCTCTGCCCCTCTTATTTCTCCTGGAATTATATTTCCATGAAGCATAAGGATATTTATACTATCTTCATCAAAACTTATATTATAATAATCCATTTTTGAAGTATTATTATTTATTACCATTCCTGCAATACGTATATTTCCTATGGAATAAAAAACCGGTTTATTTCCAAATATATGAAAGTTCGGCATTTCAGGGAGACTGATATTCATATCGTGATTACCTGGGACAAAGAAGAATTCTATATTCCGGTTTGATCTGATAAGATGGCACACCTTGGCCATATCTTTTGAAGATACTATCTCTTTGTCAAACATATCTCCTGAGATAAGAATTGCTTTAACCTGGTTATTACCTGCATATTCTATTATTCTTTCGAGGCAGGAATCTGTCTCATTTTTTCTTATCTTCGCTTTTTCTTTATCCTTATAAGTGCCAAAAGATGAATAAAGATGCAGATCTGCTGTATGAATGATCCTCATAGCCTTCTCCTTTCATTCTTTCTATGATAACACCACAAGCGTCTCCAAACAAGTGTTCGGGGCAAAAAAAAAGAACCGAAGATAAAAATCCTCAGTTCTTTTAATCTTTTAATTATGCTATTTTATATCGTGATTTTTTACACGAAGTCTTATCATGGCACGGCGAAGGGTCGCCTCTGCCTGATAATACTCCTCAATACTCTTCTTTTGAAGCATAATCTCTTTGGCTTCTTCAGCTCTTTCTCTAGCTCTCGTCTCATCTATTTCATCTGGATGTTCAGCAGTATTTACCAGGATAAGAACATCTCCATTTTCAATACGCATCATTCCTTCTGAAACAGCGGCATAGAGCATTTCACTATCTTTAGGTCTATATTTTATTATTCCCGGTACGATAGCAAATACAGCATTTCTATGACTGGCAAGTACACCATATTCTCCTCCACTGGTAGGAATAATAAGAGACTCTAACTCGCCTTCGAAGAAAGTACTGTCTGCCTCGTATATTCTTGTCTTAAATGTCTTCAAATTAAGATCACTCCTCAGAATTTAAGCGCTCAGCTTTTCTTATTGCATCATCTATAGTTCCGACATTAAAGAATGCTGCTTCCGGAAGATCATCATACTTTCCTTCAATGATTCCTTTGAAGCCCTTGATAGTCTCAGATAAAGGTACGAAAGCACCTGGGTTTCCAGTAAACTTCTCAGCAACAAACATTGGCTGGGATAAGAATCTTATGATCTTTCTTGCACGATTAACGATGGCCTTATCATTATCACCAAGTTCATCCATACCAAGAATAGCAATGATATCCTGAAGTTCATTATACTTCTGGAGATATTCCTGTACTGTTCTTGCTACATAATAATGCTCTTCACCTACGATGCTTGCCTCAAGAATTCTTGATGTTGATTCAAGAGGGTCAACCGCAGGATAAATACCCTGTTCTGCAATCTTACGTGAAAGAACGGTAGTTGCATCAAGATGTGTAAATGTTGTTGCAGGAGCTGGGTCTGTAAGGTCATCTGCAGGCACATATACTGCCTGTACTGATGTAACTGAACCAGCCTGAGTTGATGTGATTCTTTCCTGGAGTGCTCCCATCTCATTAGCAAGAGTAGGCTGATAACCTACCGCTGATGGCATACGTCCAAGAAGTGTAGATACTTCAGAACCTGCCTGTACAAATCTGAAGATATTATCAATGAATAAAAGCACATCTCTATGTTCCACATCACGGAAATATTCCGCCATTGTAAGTCCTGTAAGAGCAACTCTCATACGTACACCAGGAGATTCGTTCATCTGTCCGAAAACCATAGCTGTCTTATCGATAGTTCCGCTTTCTTTCATTTCGCTCCAGAGATCGTTACCTTCACGGCTTCGTTCTCCTACACCAGTAAAAATTGAATATCCGCCATGTTCCATAGCAACATTGTGGATAAGCTCCTGGATAAGAACTGTCTTACCTACACCGGCACCACCGAAGAGACCGATCTTTCCACCCTTCTGATAAGGCTCGAGAAGATCTATAACCTTGATTCCGGTTTCAAGTATTTCTACATCTGTTCTCTGTTCAGCAAATGAAGGAGCCTTTCTATGGATTGCCCATTTTTCACTGCTCTTTTCAATTTCTTCACCACCATCTATAGGCTGTCCTAATACGTTGAACATTCTGCCTATTGTTGGCTTACCTACAGGAACCTTGATAGGAGAACCTGTAGCATGCACTGTCATATTTCTTGAAAGCCCCTCACTCTGTGAAAGGATAATGCATCTAACCACATTACCAGATAAAAGCTGGGATACTTCCATTATTCTCTTTTCGCCCTCTAAATTAACTACAAGAGCTTCATTTATCTTTGGCAGCTTTCCCTGCTCAAATTCTACATCAATAACAGGGCCTGAAATACGAATTATCTTACCTTTATTCACTTATTTGCTGCCTCCTTCTTTCTCTTATTTTTCTCAGCCTTTGCACCAGCAGATACTTCCGTGATCTCCTGGGTGATGGCTGCCTGTCTTACTCTGTTATATTGAACGGATAGCTCTGCAAGAAGCTGGGTTGCATTCTCATTAGCTGAACTCATGGCTGTCATACGGGCATTCTGTTCGCTACAGAAGCTGTCAACCAAAGCTCCATATATAAATCCGGCAACATAACTAGGTACGATATTGTTAATAACATCAGTAACTGATGGAAAGAAATCATATTCGGTAGTAACTTCTGATTCAGTAGCATTTGCACTTGTAAAACGGCTCTCTGCATCATTTCCGAAGAAACTTCCTCTATCAAATGGTAGAAGTCTTGAGATCTTTACATTTGAACCCATGCCATTTTCCATATTACTGTAAATAACACGTATCTCATCTACTTTTCTTTCATTAAACCTCTGAAGAAGAAGACTGCTTATCTCTCTTGCTCTTCTGAAGGATGGATTCTGGGCCGTATAAAGAAATGACTTCTCAATCGGCACATTCTTCTTTATGAAATAATTTCTTCCATAACTTCCTACTACGTAAAGCTCCACCTTCTTATGAAGTTTCATCTCTTCTTCTGCGGTGCGAAGTACATTATGATTATAGGCCCCTGCCAGTCCCTTATCTGCTGTTATAACAAGATAGGCATAGGTTTCTGCAGGTTTTCTACCCTTCATAGGATAAAAGTAATGGCTATGTACATCCAGTCTTCTCTCGAAGATCTTCTTGATCTCACTTTCCTGCAGATCAAAATAAGGACGCGCCTTGTCTAATTCCATCTTCGCTTTTCTAAGCTTAGTAGAAGAGATAAGATACATGGCATTGGTAATCTTTCGGGTATTACTGACACTATTCATTCTGTCTTTAATTTCTTTAAGACTTGCCAAATCAATTCACCACCTTAAAGATTCTTTTCCTGTTTATATCTATCTCTGATCTCTTTTGCTTTTTCTATAATGTATTCCTTATCATCATCTGAGAATATTCCTGTCCCATCTATTCTGTCGCAAATGCTCTTCTCATCTGCTTCAAATGAATCTAAAAGATATTCTCTGAATTGAAGGATCTTTTCTACCGGAATATCCACCATAACTTTAGCTGTTGCAGATATAAGAATTATAACCTGCTGATGAAGACTAAACGGCTTACTCTGCTGCTGTCTTAAAAGTCTCATAAGTCCCTGACCATAATTCAGCTGTTTCTTTGTTGCTTCATCAAGATCACTGGAGAACTGAGTAAATACTTCCATTTCTCTATACTGTGCTAAATCAAGTCTTATACCACCGGCAGCTTTCTTCATAGCCTTAGTCTGGGCTGCGCCACCTACACGGGATACTGAAAGTCCAACGTTTACAGCTGGTCTCTGACCTGAGAAGAACAGATCTGACTCAAGGAAGATCTGACCATCAGTAATGGATATGATATTAGTTGGAATATAAGCAGATACATCACCAGCCTGTGTCTCAACTATTGGAAGGGCTGTGAGGGATCCACCGCCTTTTTCTGCTGAGAGATGGGCTGATCTTTCAAGAAGTCTTGAATGAAGATAGAATACATCTCCAGGATAAGCCTCACGTCCAGGAGATCTCTCAAGCAGGAGACTCATGGCACGATAAGCTATAGCATGTTTTGAAAGGTCATCATATACGATAAGGACATCCTTACCCTTGCTCATGAAATATTCTCCCATTGCAGTACCTGCATATGGTGAAATGTACTGAAGAGGTGCAGGATCACTGGCTGTGGCTGCAACAACTATAGTATAATCCATGGCTTCTTTTTTTCTTAAAGTTCCAACTAAATGAGCGATGGAGCTGGCTTTCTGACCTATAGCTACATAAATACAGATTACGTCTTTACCCTTCTGATTAAGGATAGTATCAAGAGCTATGGCAGTCTTTCCAGTCTGTCTGTCTCCTATGATAAGTTCTCTTTGCCCTCTACCAATAGGGAACATCGAGTCGATGGCAAGAAGTCCTGTATCCATAGGAGTATTTACAGGCTGTCTATCTATTATTCCTGGAGCTGGTGTCTCTATTGGTCTATACTCATCAGCTTCGATCTCACCTAAACCGTCGATTGGATTACCAAGAGCATCGATTACTCTTCCAAGGAATCCTTCGCCAACAGGGATACCTGCTGTCTTCTTTGTTCTTCTTACACGGCTTCCCTCTGTAATATCGTTATCGTCACCAAAAAGGATGATACCTATATCATCAGGTCTAAGATCCTGTACCATTCCCTTAACACCTGATTCAAAAATAACAACCTCGCCATAAACTGCTGAATCAAGTCCTGTAGCATTAACAACACCATCACCTACAGTTTTTACAACTCCCTCTTCTTCAGGGATTGGCATAACATGCCATTCATTTTCAGCTTTCTTTATAGAAGCTATAAAGTCTTTAGCATCGCCTTTTTTCTTCTTGGATGCTACTCTGTCGAACATTTCTTTTAACTGCTGATAACGTCCTTCTGGAGTCCAGTCATAAACTTCGTCTAAGACTTCTAACTTAAATCCATTTCCAACAGTATTATCTTCAACCCATTCAAGGTCAAATTCTTTATTATATTTATTTTCAAGGAAAGAAACGAACTCAGCCTGTCTTGCTTCATCCGGACATAAGGATGAATAAAGATATGCTATTTCTTTTTCATTATTTTCCAGCTTTTCCATCCTTTACACTCCTTTTCGCCTCTTTAAGGAATGCATCATAAACGTCTTCAGTGCTCTCTTCAAGCATCATCTTTCTTGATGCCTGTTCAACCATCTCAGTAATATCCTTCTCGGCACTCTTTATGATATTTTCCTTAAGTGTAAATGCTTCCTTACGGGCATTTTCAACGATTGCTTCAGCTTCCTTCTTAGCCTGTGCAACGCCAGTAGATCTTAATTCATCTATCTCTGCATCAGCTTTTCTCTTCTTATCTGCAATCTCTTTATCAGCAGCTTCTAATTTCTCCTGATATAATTTTTCCTTTTCTGCAGCCGAATTAAGTAAATTTTCTGCTTCTTCTTTATCTTTATTATATTTTGCAGTTCTGTTATCCATGAAATCCTTAACAGGTTTATAAAGGATAAGATAAAGTCCTACAAATAAAATAGCAAAGTTAAAGAAATGTAAAAGGATTTGCTGAACATCTATATTAAGTGGTAAATCACTCATTAGAATTCTCCTCTCTTAAACCATTCTTTCTATTCATTACATTACGAATATGATAAGAATTGCGACAACAAGTGCATAAATGATAGCTGTCTCTATGAATACAAGACCAAGCATAAGAGTTGTTCTTATCTTACCATCTGCTTCTGGCTGACGTGAGATACCCTCAGCTGATTTTGCAATGGCAAGCCCCATACCGATAGCACCTGCTGCTGCTGCAAGACCAACAGCGATAGCTGCTGCTACAGCCTTTGAACCAACATTTGAATCCTTTGCCTCAGTTTCTTTAGCTGTTTCAACTGGAACTTCTGGTGATTCATCACGAAGTACAGTTATTGAAGATCCTCCATCTACCGGGCCTGCTGCCTTAACCTTATTAAATGGTACTAATGCCATTACCAGCACAACAACTGCAAGTATTGTAAATATCTTAGAAATATTTTTCATTTTATAATTCCTCCATTACTTTTGCTTTTGTCTTCTTATCTTTTTTCTTCTTTTCTTTCTTAGCAACAGGTTCTGAAACTTCTCCATAGAAAACTGTTGTTAACATGCATAATACATATGCCTGGATCAATGCATGTAAAGCAGTGAAAAGAAGTCCTACCACAACCGGCAGTCCAAAACTAAGATTAATATAGAAATAAACAAGTTCTGTTACGAGAGCACCTGAAAGAAGTGCACCAAATAATCTGAAACTCATAGAAATAGGAAGTGAAAATTCCTTTAATGTAAGTCCCACGCCCTTAAGTTTATTTCCGGCTATACCTCCTGAAAGAATCACGAGATATGAAAGTACACCTATAGATATGGCTCCATTAATATCCGCCAGAGGAGCTGGTAAAGCAATTGAATTACCTTTTATAGTCTCACACTGAATACCAAAAAGCTCAAAACATGTTCCAACAAATATGTAGCTTCCTGCCGCAAATACATAAGCTCCAAGAAATTTATTGATATGTTTGCTATTACCCTCAGCAAGATTTCTGAATGTCTCTACCCAAGTTTCTATAAGCAGCTGAAATTTTCCAGGTACCTCTTTAAATCTTGGAAGAAAGAAAAGTCTAACTATCAAAGCAAATAACAGTATGATACATGTTACTATAAAGCCCGATACTACTGATGGATTAGCACTAAGACCAAAGAATCTGATCTTACCATCCTCATGAAGAACAGCATCCCTCATAACCTCTTTAATGGTTTCGTGCTTCTCATATTGACCATTAGTAAGAATTATTCCAATGATGATTAGGACAAGCAGAACTCCAAGGATTACAAGTGTTCTTATTTTTTGTTTTTTAGTCAACTAAATCTATCTCCTTTCCTAGAATTATTGAACTAGTGATATATTTTATTCCTGTATACAAAAATATACAAGTAATAATTTCTCATAAATCTTACCACAATTTTTATCTATAAAATAAAAAAAATATTTAAAAAGACAGAAGCTATCAACTTCTGTCTTAGATTAAATATTTTTTAGTTTTTCTTTATTCCAAGTCTCTCATATGCAAAAGCAAAAAGTGCTCCGCAGACTCCACCTACAATATGCACAAACTGTGATATATTATCCTCGACAAATATTGCAGCATAAACTTCAGACCCGAGATAAATAACGGCTACAAGTATCATTGTAAGAGGAATCTTGCCCTTAGCAAGTCCTGAACTTGATACAAGTATTATCATCATAAATACTATCCCACTGGCACCTAAAAGCGCAACATGAGGGAAAAATATCATATTGATGATACCAGATAACACTGTTGTGATAGCGATCATTTCAAGAAGATTTTTGCTGCCGTATTTTTCTTCAAGGATAGGACCTAAAAGTAGGAACAATGTCATATTTCCAGCAAAATGTGAAAATGAAGAATGTCCCAACACATAGCAAAAAAGTCTTATAAACCATGCAACGCTTAATCTGCTTCTATAAACTGAAAAGAACTGATGATTAGCAGTTCCTTTTGTCATCTGGTTCACAAACAAAACAATAAGTGCCAGCAGAGCAAATGTAAGCACTACAGGTGCATTGTAGGTAATACTTAGTACCGCTTTATTTTTCTTCGTCTCCATTATCCAACTCCTCCACAAGATAAATTCTTGATCCAAAATCTGGATAATATCTTACATCATTATTGTAGCCAACGGAAGCAAAAGATGGTTTAAGATGCACACCTGCATACATAAGTGCACTTCCTGAAGACTTGATATCTTCTAATTCTCCATCCATATGAACCTTCTTTGCCAGCATATTATGGGCAAATGAATCCGGTCTCACATGCACTGGTGAAACCGCATTTATAAGGCTTCCGAAATCTTTTATATTATATTTTAAAGCTCTGTTATA
>JAFOIV010000088.1 GCA_017420535.1 Eubacterium sp.
CACTGAGTGTAAGGGCCGTAAGGCTTTCAGCTGAGGTGTACTAATAGGTCGAGGGCTTATCCTAATAGAGATTAAAATAGAATGCTTCTTAAGTTTGAAAATATGGATTAAACTTGCTGTATGAGGTTTTCAAAGTATAATAAAAAAGAATCCAATAATTTGGATTCTTTTTTAAAACATAGGGGATTGGTCAAATGGTATGATAGGGGTCTCCAAAACCTTTGGCGGGAGTTCGATTCTCTCATCCCCTGTAGAGTAAAGCGCTGGAAGAAATTCCAGCGCTTTTTTTTGCGTAGGCAACGAGCCGCGAGGCGAGAAGGAATCATGATTTTCCACTTTTTCATTAATTATCAAAACAACCTAAACAATTAAATCGATTTAAACAATAAGGTTCATTCGCACTAAAAAAATGCACTTTCGCACGGTGTTAAAACATTAATATTTAACTTTGTGATATATTAATAATACATACAAAAATGGAGGTAAAAGGTATGAAAAAAATAAAGTTTATTGCATTATTAGTATTAATAGCTTTATTATCTGCATGTGGAAAAAACAACGATAATAGTATCACAACTGAAACTCCAACAGGTTATCCTAAGGGAGAAATTCAAACAGAAATGATTTATTGGAATTCGAACTTATATAGTGTGACACTTAGTGATAGAATACCACCTCATAATGATTTAATTGAAATTGGTACTGTAGAAAAAATAGATAATGAAAACTATCCTGATGAAGATTTTGAAGCATCTCGATTATCAGTGGGTGATATTGTCTATAAAAGAGAAGATGATAAGAATCTTTATGTAAAAAGATCAGATAATATTTATTGTATTTTTGAATTATATCATATAGATGAATAATTAATTTCCAACAATAATAATTGATGTACAAGTGTCCCTTCAAAAGTGAATTAGTGAGGGGAGAGAATAAAGAATCAATATCCAGCCTAAATATAATAAAGGACTCGAAAAGAATTCCTCCAAAGGGCATGTTTAGCCCGCTGGAGGAATTACTTTGAGTGTCCATCATATTTTGGCGTCCGTTAATCCTTCAACATATCATCATCATGATCCTGGATGGAAGCCCATTCCTCACGAAGCATCTGCCATGAAATGTAATCTTCATAGTTTGATTTATTGGAAGGATTAACCTTCTTTCTGTTAGTAAAGAAAGATTTCTTTTTATCAGTTTTATCAGCTTTTTTATTACCAGATGTTTTATTTTTATTAGTAACGTTATTATAACTATTTATGTTATTAGCGTTGTTACTGCTCATATTCATATAATTGTAATTAGCTACATCAGGAGCAGCATTTGTATTTAAATTTGTATAATTATAAGTATTTGAGTAACCTCTGTTGGTGTTTTTATTGTATCTATTATTATGTCCTTTAGGATAACCATTTACTTTTGGTTTTGAAGCCTTATCTTCTGTATTTCCATGTTCTTTAAGCCACTTATCAAAATCATCTTCTTTAACAGTACCTACAGGATAGGAGTATTCATCAACTTCAGTAATTTTGTCGACTAATTTTCCTAAAAGCCAACTTATTATAATAAATGGAAAAGCTAGTATGAAAAAGCATAAATCTAAACCTATATTAATAATAAAATCAAGGCCTATATATATTGCCGTTTTGGCGCTAAAGAGTGTTTCTACGGCTGTTTGAAAGTCTCCATCAAAGATATCCATAAAGAAGATGATTAAAGGAATCAACACGCTTAATGATAGAAAAAATAAATTACCGATTAAAACTAGTTTAAGTACTTTTTTAATAATCTTTTTCATTTTACGTTACCTAACAAGTTTGGTCTTAAGCCGTGGTAGAGTTGTTGTGATTTTCATTAAGCCATTTTTCAAAATCATCTTCTCTCATTGTGCCTACTCGACATTGGTTTTTATCAACTACAGAAATAACAGGACGGGCTTTTGACTTATTTTTAATGATTGTTCTAATACAAATATAAGCTATTAAGAAAACTAAAATCCATAATATATATTTTTTATATGATGTAGTTGTATAGGATGTTTTAGATATCTCAATACCAAAGTTGGAACTGTTATAATTATTGGATCTGATGTGGCCAGGAAAATCCGCGTCACTTTTAAGAAAGTAATCGTAGGATTTATCATTTCCTCCTTTATCATCCCAGGTTACATCCATGTTGTACCATTTTCCATTAATCTTAACAACGTTCCATGCGTGGTTTTCTACTGTGTCATTGTTTGCAATACCTAAGATTAATCTTGTTTCCACACCGGCTTTATTACAAAGATAATATGTAGCCATGGCATATCCATCACATACCATTAAACCATCTTTGAATCCATCGATATCAGTATAATTCTTACTGGTTACGCGGTAGTCATAATCGAAATTTTCGATTAAATAATCATGTACATTTAAAACTGTTTCGTAATCATTCTTTCCTTTAAGGCTTTCAGCAAGCTCTGACATCATTTCAAAATGTCTGTCCATAGTTGCTTTTGGATAAGGAAATGATATTCTGATACTTACTTCACCGACAAATTCATTGCCTGACAACCAGTAATTACCTCTAATTTCACTTAAATAATTTCTAAGATAACAACCGCTTTGAAAAGGATTTTCGCTGTCGTAATGATAGAAATACTCTTCGTAATAATTACCATTTACTACCCAGTCTTGTATATAGCCCTCTAAATTATATTTTTTATTAAGAGTTCGGTCATATATTTGCTTTGAGAGAGCCTTGAAAAAATCTTCTTTTGTACTTATGGTTGGTTCTTTAGCTGCTGAAACATTCATGTTTGTTGTATTTTTAGGCACAACAAATATAAATAATAATAAAATTGTCGTTATAAGAATTTTAAAATTCTTTTTCATATTTTCCTCCACATATTAGTCCTCGAAAACGTTTATGGTTAAATATTGTATCATTTTTTCTGAAAAAAATATATTATGTACTATTACTTTTTCTAAAAAATAATTATACTATGAATGCGAGCTTTAAAGAAATGGAGAAATGATATGCTGATCAAACCAGATTTTTTTGATGAGTTTAAATGTAAGGCATCGGAGTGTAAGCATACCTGCTGCAGGGGATGGGAGATAGACATTGATCCTATCAGTCTTAGTAGATATCTGAATTATGAAGGGAAATTAGGAAAGAAGATGAAGGAGTCCATTACCTTTCAGGATGAGGAGTTTTGCTTTAAGACAGATGAAGAAGGTAGATGTCCTTTCCTAAGAGAAGACGGCCTCTGTGAGATAATTATAGAAAAAGGTGAGGATGAATTAAGTGATATATGTGCGCTGCATCCTAGATTTTTCTTTGATTATAAGGATATTTCTTATAGTGGGTTTGGTATGGCATGCGAAGTTATCAGTGATAAGATTACCAGTGAACTTGTGAAAGATAATATTTCCTTTATTTTAGAAGATACAGAAGTGGATGGAAATCTTACTGAAAAAAATATTACTCTTGAAGAGATTCATGAGTATAATAAACTAAGAAATGAAGCTTGTGGCACTGCATCCTTTTGTTTTTCTTTCCAGGACTATATTTCTTCTAAGGGACTTTTTGAAGAAGATAGTATATATGAGATTATTTCTGATATAGAAGCAATAGACGAACAGTGGACAGAGGAATTAAACCGTATCAAAAATAAAAGCTTTGATATAAATGAAATAAAAGAAGATACACCACTTATGGCTGCTTTAAACAGAATCTATCAATATATTTTCTTTAGATCAATGGGAAGCTGCTTTGATGAGGAAACAGAGGAACTAGACCAGGATTGCTACAGGGGGATAGATCATTTTGCAGCCTATAATACAGAGCTTATATATTTACTATATATAGCCAATAAGGATGTAACGGGTGGATATTCACTATCTGACGCGGCAAGAAGATGGTCGGCGCAGATTGAGTATGCATCGGAAACTGTGCAGGCTCTTTTGAAAAATGTATATATGGTTAAAAAGAAATAACTTATGGTTGGATTTGTTAAACAATATGCATAATATTTTAGTACAGCATTGTTTTTATTTAACAAATTTTGTATACTATAAGTTAAGTTTTTATTAGAAACTAAATGTTGAATAGGTATGGTATGAAGAAAAAAAAGGTTTTGGCTGTAGTGCTGATGATAATCATTTTCGCTATAGTCCTTCTTATGTCATATTATATATGTGAACCAATGCTTAAAATGGTTAAAGATCCTGATAAGTTCCGGGACTTTGTTGCAAGCAAAGGAATAAAGGGAGTTCTTACATTTATGGTTGCTATGACTCTTCAGGTTATTGCAGCTGTAATACCCGGAGGACCATTTGAAATAGCGGCTGGATATGCTTTTGGAGCATTTTATGGTGCTTTGATTGCGGACATTGCTATGACTATCGGAAGTGTTATCGTATTCTTATTTGTAAAGAAATTCGGTATGAACTTTGCAAGTCTCTTCGTATCAAAAGAAAAAATTGAATCTCTGAAATTTCTTAAAACAACCAAGAAATCGGAGTTTATTATATTTATGCTATTCCTGATACCGGGAACACCAAAGGATCTGCTTAGTTATGCTGTAGGTCTCACAGATCTAAAGCTTGGAGCGTGGCTGTTTATAACATTTGTAGGGAGATTTCCAGCCATACTTCTTTCCACCTATAGTGGAACACTGGCAGTAAAGAAGAATTATACTTTTTTTATCATCATAATAATAGTGATCATTCTTCTTGGTCTCATAGGTGGTTACTGGTATAGAAGATGGCATAATAGCCATAAAGCATAATGTTTAGTTATACAGCGGGAGAAGGAAAATTATGATTCTTATTGATACACAAAAAGAAGAATTTGAACGTCTTAAAGAACTTAGAATATTTGAAAAAGAAAATCCAGATCTCTTTAATGGTAATATTCTTTTTGTTGGACTTGGTGGACTTGGTACAAATGTTATCAGATCTTTAAAAGCCATGATGAGACATCATATTTCCAAGGAAGATAATATTCATTTCCTTTCAATCGACTCATGCATTTCAGACATGGAGTCTTCTTTAATGGACCTTGCAAATGGTCGTGCATTATTAAATTCAGAAATTATAAGTATATATAGAGAAAATCTTCAGGATATCCTTATCAATGGAAATGAACAGGGTATGGTTCAGAATTCTATTGCCAAATGGATGAGTAAAGATTTTCCAAAGATCAATATTGGAACTGAAGGTGCTAAGGGTAACAGACAGATAGGACGACTTATGTTCTCAAATGCATACGAGGATATAAGATTCCTTCTTTTTGAAAAGTTAGAGGAATACTATGCTGATTCTGATTCAAGAGGATTAGATGTAATCTTTGTTACCGGACTTGGTGGTGGTACAGGAAGTGGTATCTTAGCAGATGTGGCTTATAATGTTAGAGCCTATGCAAAGATGAAGAAATGGGACAACGTAAGACTTGGTGGTTTCCTTCTTACTCCTGATACTTTATATGGTAATGAAGATGTTTATGATAATAAAGAATTATGTACATTAATGAATGCCAATTGTTATGCAGCAATGTCAGAGATAGAAGAGCTTATGACAAATGCTGAAAATGACAGATCATATGTATTTGAATCAGGTGTACATAGACTTTCAATAAAAGCAGATATATTTGACTCATGTATGGTAGTTACTGGTAGAAAGGAATCTGATGACAGATTCGTTCCTGTAAAGACTCTCTGCAGCGATGCGGCATATATCCTGCTTAAACTATCTAAGGTTAAATACATTGGAAATGGCTCTATCGCTAAAGGAACTAAGAGAATCCTTCGTGATGCTTTCTTTAGTGAAAGCCAGGGAACATTTAAGATCATAAATGAACTTGATTATAAGATTCCTGTAAAAGAAATAGAAAATATATGTGAATATCAGGTGTTTAATGCAGCTTATAGAGATATTCATGGAGTACCTGATAGTAAGAGACTTCTTCAGAATTCTGATGAAACCTTTGGAAGACTCAGAGAATTCCTTAATAGTGGAACAGAGGATGAGATTTATCTTCCTATTAAAGGCCTTCTTAGGATCAGTATGTATGAAAAGCCTGATTATAAGAGCATTAAAAAAGGTTTTGATGATTTCAGAGGAAGAGCTTTAAGAGATTATCAGTCGTTTGAAAGAAACATTGATACTGCCATAAAGGAATATAAAGATCAGATCATCAATACCATGAAGCAGCATATCAATGAATACCTTCGTGATTATGGTCCATTTGTAACTGTTTCTATTATTGGATCAGCAGGATTTGCCGATAATGATAAAGATACAGGTATGATAAAAGTCCTGAAGGAAATGAATGACAGATTAAATGAAGAACATAATCCTCAGGATTATGGAAGAATCATTGAATCAATAGTTGATATGACTTCTCGTCGTTTCTTTACCTTCCCGGGAGCAAAACGTGAGACTGAAAATGGATATTATGATGCTTCTGTTAAGAACATCCTTCAGAAGGAAAGACGACTTATCAGAAATGAGCTTCATGATCAGGACTTCTTCGGAGATATCATAAGAAAATTGAGACGTAGAAGTGAGAGGATCATGGATATCTATTCTCAGTTTGATGAGGATTTAAGAAATGAAGTAAGCTATCTTAATGAAGTTGGAAAGAAGATGGTAAGCTTTTTGTTAAAGGATGCAAGAAGATACGAATACCTTCCAGTGGATTATATAGATGCTGAAAGAATAGAATATTTCAGAGTCGGACTTATCCGTATCATGCTGGACCATGAAGTAGATATTGATAATGGCCGTATTGTTCCTATCAAGGATGAATTAGAAAAGCTTTATACAGATTTCTTTAGAGGAATAGGTACATATCCTGGAGAGAAAGTTATTTATACAGCTTTTGCTGATGAAAGACCAAGCGTAGCCGATACAAATATGATGTTTGCTTCTCCTACAAATGAGAGAAGAGCTGAAGTAATGAATCGTGCAGCTAATGCTTTCGTTAAGGCAACAGGAACAAAAGTATCTAATAAGCAGGTTTGCCTTTTAAATGAAAAGGGAATGAAGGAAGCAGTAAGAAAGAGATACATATCTCTTCCTGAAGCAATGCCATACTTCTCAGATGCTGTTAAGAAGATACTTATGAAGGCACCATATAATTATGATTCTGGAGTTATCACACTTAATGCCGGTGCATATGAAATCTCAGTAGAAGATATCTTTACCGGTGTAAGTAAAGATATGTTCTGGACTTCTAATGAAATGGCTAAAGATTATGGAATGGTATCCCAGTCAGATTATAAGGGACTTCATATTGAGGGATAGTAATAAAAGAAAAACACCTCCACAAGCGGACTAAACATGTCCTTTTGTGGAGGTGTTTTTCTATTTCTAACAATCCCTTAAAGTGGAGGTGTTTTTCTTATTCTTACTGGTTCATAGTATCTATCATTTTCTTTAATCGCTCTTTATCAATTGGAGGATTTAGAAGAGGCTTCATGGCAAGTGCCATTAATTTCATAGGATTATCATCTGCTGCAACTCGGTTGGAACTGATCTTGCCGCATTTTGTACATTTATGGATTATGGCCCATTCGCCGTTTTTTCTAACCCATACACCTATTGGGAGCATGAGACCGTGACAGTCAGAGGCTCTATCCCCAGGGACATTGTCCAGGTGGAGACTTGAAAGGCAGTAAGGACACTGATTTCTATGGTCAGTTCCGGCACCTTCAGGTTTGATAAGCTTTCCGCAGTTAGCACAGGTGAATTCTTCTACGCAGGCATGAGTCATATAGTAATTCTTTTCAGTTTTATCATTAGCATTAGTGGTCAATCTTTTACCACCGATTTTTTTCTTATTCATAATAACCTCCAATACTTCCTTCTCCACCCATCATTTTTTCTAAGTCAGCAATCCTGTCGATAGGGAAAGGAGGATTAGAAAGAGGTTTCATAGCTATATTCATAAGCTTTAAAGGATTATCATCTTCATTATGTTTTGAAAGAACAAATTCGCCGCAAAAATTACATCTTTCGATAATATCCCAGCTGCCGTCTTCATTAACTGAAACGCTGACTGCTTCCATTATTCCGCCGCATTCTTCACCCTCTTCATCTACTTCATGGATCATGGAAAGACAGTTAGGGCAGTGCTCATATAATTTATCAGTTGTATTTTCCCATCCACAGACAGGACATTTCTTTTGAATCATAATTAACCTCTATTTTATAAAATTAAAATTAATATTATTTTACATAGATAGAGTCATTTTAACACAGTAATTGTAGAAAAAGGAGTAAAAACTACTTTTTTATTATTTTTCTCTACAAATTTATGGATTTGTAGTATAATCGTTTATGTATGACTCTAGTTATGATTTTCCTGTGGGAGTAAATGGAGAAAGGGCGGATTATAGCTGAGTAAATAGATATTAGGTAGGAATATGGTATGGTTCTTTACATAGCTAGTTTTTCTAAAAAAGGGAAATATCTTGCTGAAGACATAAAGAGAATGTTTTTGGACAAATATGTAGTGGTGATCTTCGATGATGAGAAGGCCACTGATATTGCAGCCCGCGCCATTGAAGACGGTGCATGGCTTCTTTATATTGGACCAACAGATAAAGCTGTTGCGGCCATAAGTCCATTTGTTAAGAAAAAGACATTGGATATTCCGGTTGCGGTTGTTGATGAGGAAGCTAAATTCGTTCTTCCTATCGCATCAGGAGATTTAGGTCAGGGTACAACTCTTGCTGTTGAAGTTGCTGCAGTAACTCACGGAGAGCCTGTGCTTACAATGGCTAAAGACATTGAAAAGAAAAAAGCGATAGACAGATTTGCCAAAGATAATTATCTTAAAGTTCAGAATAGAGAGATGGTAACCGAATTATCCAAGAAGCAGATAAGAGGAGAAATCTCTAAGGTTTTTGTTGATAGTGAGTATATTACTAGATTTTTAGATGGAAAATATCCTCCTTCCATGAAGAAGACAGAGGATATGCAAGAGGCGAATATTATCATATCACAGGATGATCTTAAGGATGGTGTCTTATGGCTTTACCCAAGACATTTTTTTGTTGGCATTACATGTGATGGAGAGAAGTCAGTAGACGAGCTTTCAGATTTTATTCTTGGAATTTTAAATGCATGCACTATAGATTTGATGGATGTGGCTGCTATTGCTACAACGGATGAAGAAAAATTAGATGTTGATATAAATAAATTTACTGCAAAAAACAGGATCCCATTTGTTACTTTCAGTGATGAAAGATTAGGAATAACAGATGAGGAGATTGGTGCGGTATGTGAAAAGGCCGCCATGGTGGCTGCTGGTGAAGGGGCAGAATTATTAATGCCAGGTATCACAGAAAATGGTATCACAATGGCTATTGCCAGAAGAAAGATCTAATTTATCAAAAATATGATTGCAGAGGACATTTTAAATGAATATTATTATTGCAGGCTGTGGTAAAGTAGGAACAGAACTTGCCAGACAGCTCGATAATGAAGATAACGAAGTTACTGTTATTGATACAAATATGGAGAAGCTTACTCATGTATCAAAGTCCAGTGACGTAATCGGTTATCAGGGTGACTGCACAGGTTATCACACACAACTAGATGCAGGCATAGAAAAGGCTGATCTTATGATTGCTGTTACAGATCAGGATGAAAAAAATATGCTTGCATGTCTTATAGCCAGAAAAGCTGGTAAATGTAAGACAATCGCCAGAGTTAGAAATCCACAATATTCAGATGAAATAGAATATCTTAAAGAGGAACTGGGACTTTCAATGTCCGTAAATCCTGAGAGAGCTGCGGCAGAAGATATGGTAAGACTGCTTCGAGTTCCTTCAGCTCTTGACGTAGATACATTTGCAAAGGGTAAGGTAAATGTTATCCGGCTTATTGTTCCTGAGGAATCAGTCCTTAATGGACTTGTTTTAAAGGATATTGGAAAAAAGATTGGAAATAAAGGACTTATATGTATAGCTGAAAGAGACGGAAATGTCACTATTCCTAGTGGTGATTTTGTTCTTCAGGCAGGGGATAGAATATCTGTTGCAGTTGCATTGGCAGATTTAAATGAATTCCTTGATAAGTCTAAGATCAAAACTAAAAAGATACAGAATGTTCTTATTGCCGGAGGAGGAATGATGAGCTATTACCTTGCTAAGAAGCTTATCAGTCTTCATGTGTCAGTAAAGATCATCGAGAAAAATAAGAAAAGGTGTGAGGATTTAGCGGAAATGCTTCCGAAGGCCATGATCATCAATGGAGATGCTACTGATAGAGATCTTCTTATTGAAGAATCCATAGACAAGATGGATGCGGTATGTGCACTTATGGATCATGATGAGGAAAATATTCTCCTTTCACTTTATGTATCTAAGGTATGTCACGCAAAACTGCTTACTAGAATGCATAGAAATTCATATGAAGATATGGTAGGTGAACTTCCGGTGGGAAATATCATTTCCACTAAAAAGATCACTGCAGAATACATCTTACGTTTTGTTCGTTCAATGCAGAATTCTTACGGAAGTAATGTGGAAGCTTTATACAGACTTGCTGATAATAAAGCGGAAGCGCTGGAATTTACAGTAGGAAAGGGAGCAGAGGTTACTAAAGCTCCTATTAAGGATTTAAATATCATTCCAAATACACTTATTTGTTCCATCATTAGAAAAGGTGTTGTAATTAGACCTGGAGGAAATGACCATATTCATGCCGGGGACAGTGTAGTAGTTGTTACTACTAATACAAGACTTAATGGAATAGATGAAATAATAAGGGGTTAAGGAGACAGTATGAATTATCTGATGATATTAAATACAATTGGAACTTTGCTCCAATTTGAAGGTCTTTTCCTTATACCACCAATCATTACCGGTTTTGTATATAGAGATAAAGAAACATTATGTTTTATCTTAGTGGCTATTGGTTCTTCATTAATAGGAACTTTGATAAAGCTGATAAAGATTAATAATAGAAAACTTCATGCCAAGGAAGGTTTTGTGATAACCGCCTTTGCATGGATAATAATGAGTATAGTGGGGGCGCTTCCATTTGTATTTACTGGAGCAATCCCTTCATTTACAGATGCTTATTTTGAAGTAGCCTCAGGATTTACCACTACAGGTGCCAGCATCCTTACAGATGTGGAGGCATTAAGCCATTCCCTTCTTTTATGGAGAAGTTTTACACACTGGTTAGGTGGTATGGGTGTTCTGGTATTTATCATGGCTGTGGTCCCATCAAGTGCTGATGAGATGCATATAATGAAAGCAGAAAGTCCGGGACCTTCAGTAGATAAGCTGGTGCCAAAGGTAAGACAGACTGCTCTTATACAGTATGCCTTATATTTTGGACTTACTATAATGCAGTTTATTCTTTTAGCAATAGCTAGAATGCCGATATTTGATGCTATCTGTCTTACCTTCGGAACTGCAGGAACTGGTGGCTTTGGTGTTAAAGCAGATAGTATTGCAAGTTACAACAACGCCTGTCAGATCATAATAACAGTATTTATGTTTCTCTTCGGTGTGAATTTTAAGTTCTATTATCTTTTCGTAATAAAGAAGATAAAAGATGCTTTAAAATCTGAAGAAGTAAGATGGTATCTGATAATCTATTCTACTGCAGTCTGCTTTGTAGTATTTGGAATAATAGGTGAGATCGGAAATTTTGCCACATCTCTTAGACTGGCATCATTCCAGGTGGCATCGGTAATGACAACTACAGGATATGCTACCATAGATTTTAATAACTGGGCTACATTTCCTAAGACAGTTATGGTCATGATAATGTTTGTGGGCGCTTGTGCCGGAAGTACCGGTGGTGGTATGAAGGTTTCAAGATGGATCCTTTATTTTAAACAGGTTATCAGAGGAATGCAGCAGTTTATCCATCCAAGAAGTGTTAAGAATATAAGACTTGAAGGTAAGGTTGTTGATGATGAAACATTAAAGACAACAAATCTTTATTTTATGGCCTATGCCTTTGTATTTATCTTCTCACTGATATTGATCAGTCTTGATGGATTTGATTTTACTACATCATTTACAGCAATAGTTGCAACTATAAATAATATAGGTCCGGGTCTCAATGTGGTTGGACCAGCTGGAAATTTCGCAGGTTTTAGTGATCTTTCAAAATGGGTAATGTCATTTGATATGATCGCTGGCCGTCTTGAAATGTTTCCTATGCTGATTCTTCTGGCCCCATCAACCTGGAAGAAGAGTTAAAAAAAATCCGAAGTGAATTTTCACTTCGGATTTTTCTTTGTATTATTGGATCTTTTCTAATTCATAATGTTCATCAAGCCAGTCACTGATATAAGAATAAACCTCATCTCTATCAGTTTCATTTAATATCTCATGTCTGTCATTTGGGAAGAGATGACATACTACATCTTTAATTCCTGCCTGAACAAACTTCTGATAAACCTTCTTAACGCCATTTCCAAGATTTCCTACAGGATCATCCTCACCAGATACGATAAGTATTGGAAGATCCTTAGGGATTGAATCGATATTCTTCTTTTGATTAGTATAGAGTACAGTTGTAAGAAGAGCTTCATATCCGTTAAGGGTAAATGTAAAGGTATTAAGTGGATTGTTGTAATAAGCAGTTACATTTTCCTCATTCTTAGATAACCAGCTGTTTGAAACATCGGTTCCATCAAGGTTGTACTTCTTATATGGAGCGGTATATGTTAGATCTCTTACTTTTGTATCTCTATAATGCCAGCCGAATTTCTTTGCTTTAGCTTTAATAAGAGCAAGTCCGCCGAGAGTCGCTATATCGCTTTCACAGCCAGTGCCCATAACTACAGCACCTGCAAGGCCACTTCCATACTGGGAAATATATTTACGAAGAAGATAAGACCCCATGCTATGTCCCAGCATAAAATAAGGAAGATCCGGATATTTCTTTGCAGTTGCGATCCTGAGACGATTGATATCATGAATAAGCTTATCGGAAGGATTCTTATCTGCGATAAATCCAAGATCGTCAGTTGATCTGACAGATTTACCATGGCCAAGATGATCATGGCCTATAACAATAAAACCTTTTGTTGTCATATAATTAGCAAATTCATCATAGCGGTCAATATATTCGATCATACCATGAACCAGCTGAAGGATAGCCTTAGGTGCTCCCTCATCTGGAAGCCAGCTGATTACGTGGATTTTTGTAATGCCATCTGAAGATGGAAAAGAATATTCTTTTTTCATAGCAAAACGAGTCCTTTCTAAAGATTAAATAAATTATATCAAAGTTTTTTTGTTCTGTCTTTTCCCAAATGTGACAGAAAGTTACATTTTTGTAAGGTTTTTGTGTTTTTGAGGTTATAGGCCTTACCTATAACTGGTTGAGTATTTTAGGTATTAACACTAATCAGAAGAAATATGTATAATACAAAACATAGAAACAAACATACCAAACAGGTAGGAAATAAAAAATATAATTTAATCGGGAGGATATAGATATGTCAGAATTAAAGGAAAGAGAATTACATTTTGAAACATTACAGACTCATGTAGGACAGGAAGCTCCTGATCCGGCAACTGGAGCAAGAGCAGTACCAATCTATCAGACTTCATCTTATGTATTTAATAATTCAGATCATGCAGAAGCAAGATTTGGTTTAAAGGATGCAGGTAATATTTATGGAAGACTTACAAATCCTACACAGGACGTATTCGAACAAAGAATAGCTGCTTTAGAAAAAGGAGCAGCAGCCTTAGGAGTTGCATCTGGAGCAGCGGCAGTAACTTATGTATTCCAGGCAGTAGCTCATGCAGGGGACCATATAGTATCAGCAAAAAATATTTATGGCGGCACTTACAACTATCTGGCTCATACAATCAGAGATTATGGAGTTGAGACTTCATTTGTTGATCCATATGATTATGAAGCAATAGAAAATGCCATTCAGGATAACACAAAAGCTCTCTATGCAGAGACTCTCGGTAATCCAAATGGAGAGGTGCTCGACATTGAAAAGTGGGCTGAAATTGCTCATTCGCATGGAATCCCACTTATTGTAGATAATACATTTGCAACACCATTTTTAATAAGACCTATTGAATGGGGAGCAGATATTGTAGTACATTCAGCAACAAAGTTTATTGGTGGTCATGGAACAACAATTGGTGGTGTGATAATTGATGCAGGTAAGTTTGACTGGGCACAGAATGATAAGTGGCCATGGCTTAAAAATCCTAATCCATCATATCACGGTGTAAGTTTTGCCAAGGATGTAGCACCGGTTGGCTTTATAGTTTATATAAGAGCAATCCTCCTTCGTGATACCGGTGCAACACTTTCACCATTCCATGCATGGATATTCCTTCAGGGCCTTGAAACCTTATCACTTCGTGTTGAAAGACATGTAGAAAATGCCCTTAAGGTAGTGAATTATTTAAAGAAGAATGATAAGGTGGAATATATTTCTCATCCTGCAGCATCAGAAGATAAGCTTCAGCAGGAATTGTATAAGAAATATCTTCCAAATGGTGGCGGATCAATCTTTACATTTAACATCAAGGGAGACGCAAGAACTGCTAAGGATTTCATTGATAATCTTAAATTATTCTCTCTTCTTGCAAATGTAGCAGATGTTAAGTCCCTTGCTATTCACCCTGCCTCAACAACACATTCAGAGGACAACGAGGAAGAACTTCTCGCTCAGGGTATTAAGCAGAATACAGTAAGACTTTCAGTTGGTATAGAACATATCGACGACATAATATTTGATCTTGAAGAAGCTTTTAAAGCCATTGATTAATTTAAAAATAAATTCCATTTTTACGGAATTTAGCCTAATATTACGCCGCGCATCTACCATAATGTTTTCCCATAACTCAGTTTTCAAACGAGCGCGGTGTACCAAACGGGCTTCGGATTACCAAAACAATTGGCCTTCACCAGCCAAATATATAAGACGAACGGACGCCCAAATATATAAGACATTCAAGCAATCCCTCCAGCGGGCTAAAAATGCCCTTTGGAGGGATTCTTTCATGTCTTTTATTATATTTTGGCTGGGGATGGCTGCTTTTTACCTCTTTTCATTGGTGTTTCTGTTTCTCCAGGACCCTTGTCGGTAAGATTTACTCTTTATTTGGCTTCCGTATCTTGACTGGACATTGGAAATATGTTTTGAAGCCACGTAGGAGTTTACAATTCTTAAAATATAGTATATATTCTTCTTGAATGTGGGTCGGGGAAAAATCCCTTTTTTTATTATGCTATTCAAAAAATGAATAAAAAGAAACTATTTTAAAGGAGACATGAGAAGTGACTAAAAAGTTTAAGAGGCATGTAGCAATTATGCTCTCAACCCTTATAATTTTTGGGGGTAACATTTCGAAATGTGCCTTTTCTAGGGGGTTAACGGCAGAGTTTTAGCAGATGACAGAATATCTAACATCTGGAGATGCTGCTGACTGGTTAAGCCATAATGGTATGAAAAATACTTTGGCTAGAAGTGGTGTAACCACTCATGTTATAAGATTTATAGAAAGTGAATCCTATGCCAATGGATTAGAAGGAAGTGATATGAAGGCATTGGCCGAATGCACTGGCGGAAGAGAATTCAAGATTGTAAAGGATGATAATTTAGATAATTTATATGAAGAATTATTTAAAGGAATAGAAATAGCGTTAGATTCTGATAATGATGGAATTCCTGATATATATGAAGATGGACTTGTGTTATTCAATGGCTGCAGTATTAAACTCAACAAGAATAATCCTGATACAGATGGAGACGGTGAAAGTGATGCTACAGATCCTACTCCATTAAGGTATCAACTTAATGAGAAGTTATGTAAGAAAATATGTGAGTTGAATTTTATGTCACGTGAATATATTGAAGAATATGTAAATCTTAGTTCTGATATAAATGTTAAAAATGGTCATATTGGAAAAGAATTGTATGATGAATGGATTACATTTATGTTTATAAGACAATTTAATAGTAATTATGTTGGTGGTAATTGGGATGGAACAGCAGGGACAATAGACTATCAATTTGTGGAATATGTAAAGAATAATGACCCGGATTTATTTACATTTTTTGAAAGTAATTCAGATTATATTGCTAGTGAAAATGGTGATATGGGTGATTTGTATCATCTTGCAGCAACTATGTCTGCGCTTATTTATGAATCAACATTTGACGATGGACGTTTATTTGGATTAATACCAGAAAAAAATATAGATTCCTTGGCTGGATGGGCAGGTGATCTTCAAACGGCTATGAATGATGCGACAATTGCAGTAGGGGATTGGGCAGATATAGATGCAATTAATATTAAAAATATGATTAGTAGAGGAGATAGTTTGTGTGAATCCCTTAATAAATATTTTAGTGAGGGATACAAAAAGAGATTTACAATATTTGTTGATGATAAGTCTAGGGATAGCTTTATACAGGAAACATATGTGTATACAACAGAATATTTTTTGGGTACCCGTATTAATGGAAATATTTTTGGATATGAAATAAGTTCACGTTGGCCTTTATTTGAAATAAAATTTTTTTAATAAAGAATGGTCAATGGCGGCAAGTATAGCCTTTACAGATTATATATTTGAAAGGATGGAAGATGAATAATAAAATAAAAAAAAGTTTTATGGTATTAGCAGTAATATGGAGCTTGCTATTCGTTGGGCTGTTATGCCTGTTTATTATGTCAATGCAAAATTACAAATTTTGGTTTAATGAGAGTTCGGTTGATGGACAAAATTATGTATATGCAATGCAAAAACCAAGATTTTTATTTTGGGGAAGTACTTATGTGATTGTAAAAATAAGAGGAAATAATGGTATATTTGTTACATTTGATACAAGCATAAAAACTCATAAACTGAATCTTACAGAAGAAAATTATAAGATAGATTTTGATAAGGAATATATAAAAGTCGAGTTGATCGGTGATGATAGCAGTAATGTATATTACTTTTACTATGAAGATATGAATGAGTAGGTGGAGCATGCAGGAAGATAAAAAATATAAATTTTTACTACATCTTTGGTGTTTTATTACGATTATTGTTTTGATATTAATTGTGATCATCATATTATGGTTAAAGGATTATTCTTCAAGAACTATATGGTTCGATAAAAAAATAGATGATGGAAAATATGTAATAGAGGCTACGTTTCCGTCAGATGGTGTTCATAATGATGTATTGGTAACGATTAAAAATCAACAAGGAGAGATTAAATATCAATTTGGGCAAGATTTAGATTATAACGTTAGAATGACAGATGACTATTATGAATTAAAGGAAGAAAAAGATTATATAAAAGTGAGATTTAAAAGTAATCCCAAAGGTATTGGTACGGTTTACCGAATATATTATGATGATTTAGAAAAGAATAATAATCAATAAACCAGCCCCAATATAATAAAGGACGCGAAAAGAATCGCTCCAAAGGGCATGTTTTAGCCCGCTGGAGCGATTGTTTTGAGCGTCTTATTATATTTTGGCGTCCGTTCGTTATCTGATGGGACGATTTTAATAACTATTATTTTGTGTCGGAATGTTTCTTATCAAATCTCTCCTGCTGAGATTTAATCAACTCAGCATCTTCGAAATAATTGATTCTCATAGCAGCTTTTACTTCGGCTAAAGTCTTTGCTGCTGCTTCCTGAGCTTTCTTTGTTCCTTCACGAAGGATCTCATAAACCTTTGGAATATCTTTCTCATATTCATAACGTCTTGCGCGGATTGGCTCAAGTTCCTGATTGATAACATTAAGAAGGAACTTCTTAACCTTAACATCTCCAAGACCGCCACGTCTGTAATGATCTTTCATTTCTTCAAGGTTCTTATAATCAGGACAGAATTTTGCGAAATCCTCATCCTTTGCAAATGCATCTAAGTATGTGAATACTGTATTGCCTTCAATCTTACCAGGATCTGTGATCTTGATGTGATCAGGATCAGTGTACATGCTCATAACTTTTGTCTTTACTTCTTCAGGTGAATCTGAAAGGTAAATGCAGTTACCAAGAGATTTACTCATCTTAGCCTTACCATCTGTACCTGGAAGTCTTGAACATACAGTGTTCTTAGGAACAACAGCTGTTGGCTCCACAAGAACTTCTCCATATGTAGAATTAAATTTACGAACTATCTCACGAGCCTGCTCGATCATTGGAAGCTGATCTTCACCTACTGGAACAGTAGTAGCCTTAAATGCTGTGATATCTGAAGTCTGGCTTACAGGGTAATCGAAGAATCCCACTGGGATACTGGCTTCAAAATTACGCATCTGGATCTCAGCCTTAACGGTTGGATTTCTCTCAAGACGAGAAACAGTAACTAAGTTGTTATAATAGAAAGTAAGCTCTGTAAGTTCAGTAACGCATGACTGAATAAAAATATTTACCTTTGATGGATCAAGACCTGCTGAAAGGTAATCAAGAGCTACTTCAATGATATTATCTCTGATCTTGTCAGGATTATCGAAATTATCTGTTAATGCCTGGGCATCAGCAATCATAATATAGATCTTGTCAAACTCCCCTGAATTCTGAAGTTCTACACGACGCTTTAATGAACCAACATAGTGACCAAGATGAAGACGACCTGTTGGTCGGTCACCTGTAAGAATTATTTTTTCCATGGTTTATTCCTTCCCTTATGTAAAGGCATTACAATGCCAAAAAAAGTCTTAAATGCTACATTACATATAATAAAGTTTTGACAAACTGATGTCAAATAATTGTAGAAATTTATCCGCTGTAGTGATACGATAATTTTATATTTTTTATGAAACTTGGGAGAATTTGGTAGATGAAACTCTTAGAAGACAGAATCAGAAAAGATGGCATAGTAAAGCCAGGAAACATCCTTAAGGTAGACAGCTTCCTTAATCATCAGATGGATGTAAAGCTTTTTAGAGAAATGGGAAAGGAATGGAAGAGACTCTTTAAAGATGAGGGAATCAATAAGATCCTTACTATAGAGGCGTCAGGGATTGGAATTGCTTGTGTAGTTGCAGAAGAATTTGATGTACCTGTAGTATTTGCTAAGAAAACTCAGAGCCTTAATATAGATGGTGATGTATATTCATCAAAAGTTGTATCTTTTACAAAGAAAAAAGAATATGACATTATGGTATCAAAGAAATATTTAAGCCCTGAAGACAGAGTACTTATCATAGATGATTTCCTTGCAAATGGATGCGCAGCGGATGGACTTTCAGAGCTTATCCAGGAGTCTGGAGCTACATTAGTAGGTATAGGTATAGCTGTTGAGAAGGGATTCCAGACAGGTGGAAAGAATCTCCGTGAAAAGGGAATCCATCTTGAGTCACTTGCTATAGTAGAATCAATGGATGATAAAACTGGAGAGATAGTATTTAGAGAGCAGTAGTATTAAAAAGCGGCAGATCATTAAGATCTTGCCGCTTTTATAAATTCTTCTACTAAGTTTAAATCTTTTCCTGTGCCATCCTTTTTTTCAACACCGGAACTTACATCCACCACCTGGGGATTAACAGCCTGAATGGCTGATCTTACATTTTTAGGATTGAGCCCTCCGGAAAGAAATATCTTCTTATCATTATCTTTAATATCAGGGATAAGACTGTAATCAAAAGTCTGACCACTTCCTGGATTTGGGGCATCAAATAAAATCCCAAGAGTTTTATCATTATTTATATAGAAGGAAAGATCATTTATATTTCCAGCATTAAAGGCACGTATAACAGGAATATTTATATAATCTATTAAAGAGGTATCAAAGTCACCATGAATCTGGAGAAGATCAAAATGTGCATTTTCTATCATTTTTATCTGCTCTAATGATGGAGAAACGGTAACGGCGACCTTCTTAATATAAGAAGGAATCCCTTTTAAGATGCAAGATGCCTCCTCTATAGAAATGTTACGTTTGCTCTTGGGAAAAAACAGCACAAAGCCTATATAGTCAGGATTTAATTCGCTGATTTTTTTCGCTTCTTCAAGGGTTCTTATACCACAGATCTTAACTTCCATATCGTATCCTTTCTTAATGTAATGGAAACCAAATAAAAAATTCTAAACAATAAGTAGATTTTAAAGCATTTTTTATATAAAATCCATATTGCCTTTTTTAAAACCATAAACTATAATCACCGTTGTAATAAAATATTTTATTTATTTCAGGAGGACGAAATGAAGAAAGCAAAGAATCTTCTCTGCCTTTTACTTGCAATTTGTCTTACATTTTCACTTGTAGCTTGCGGTGGAAACAACAAGACAGATAACAGCGGAAATGGCACAGCTACAAATGCAAAGGCTAACAGTCTTAAGATAGGTGTTATCCTTGTAGGCGATGAGACTGAAGGTTACACAAAGGCACATATGGACGGAGTTAAAGCAGCAGCTGAAAAGCTTGGAATTCCATCATCAAACATCATCTGGAAATATAAGGTTCCAGAAAGTTCAGAGTGCTCAGATGCAGCTCAGGACCTTGTTGCACAGGGTTGCAAGATCGTATTATCAAACAGCTATGGTCATCAGACATATATGGCAACTGTAGCTGAGGAATATCCAGAGGTTACATTTGTTGCTATGACAGGTGATTTCGCATCAGTTAGTGGTCTTTCAAACTTAAAGAACGCTTTCACAAATGTTTATGAGTCACGTTATGTATCAGGTGTTGTTGCTGGACTTAAGTTAAAAGAGTTATCAGAGAATGGAACACTTACTGCAGAAGCTCATCCAGAGAATTTTGATAAGGATGGAAATGTAAAGATTGGTTACGTTGGTGCTTATCCTTACGCAGAAGTAGTTTCAGGTTATACAGCTTTCTATCTTGGTATAAAGAGTGTATTCCCAACAGTTGTTATGGAAGTTAAGTACACAAATTCTTGGTTCGATATTGATAAAGAAGGTGCTGCAGCAGAAGGCCTTATCGCAAATGGTTGCGTTATCATTGGTCAGCATGCCGACTCAACAGGTGCTCCAGCAGCTGTTCAGAAGCTTCAGGATAGTGGAAAGATCTGCTATTCAGTTGGTTATAATATAGATATGCTTGAGACAGCTCCTAAGGCAGCTCTTACATCAGCTACAAATAACTGGGAAGTATATTATGAATATGCATTCCAGCAGATGCTTGATGGCAAGGATGTTGATACAGACTGGGCTTCAGGTTACAATGCAAATGCAGTTGGAATTACAAAACTTGGTGAATCAGTTGCAGAGGGAACTGCTGAGAAGGTAGCGGAAGTTGAAGCAGCATTAAGAGATGGTTCACTTCATGTATTTGATACAACAACATTCACAGTTGGTGGTAAGCCAGTTACAACAGCTCCTATCGATCTTTCATTCATGGATTATTCTGGTGATCAGCCAAAGGTTATCTACCAGGGTGAAACAAAGGAAGCTGTTGCAGATGGATACTTCTCAGAGTCAACACTTCGTTCAGCTCCATATTTCTCACTCCGTATCGACGGAATCACAGAGGATGCTGAAGCTGCTCAGTAATTTGTAAATAATTACGCTTTATATAGGGGGCTGTGAAAAAATGAAATTCATTTTTTCACAGCTCTTTTTTGTTTCTATTTCACACTTCTTTCCTTGAGTTAAGAAGGGATAACTGATACAATAAAATACTAGTATATCGTCACTTAAATAACTGGACGTTATACTAGAATTGCATTATTCCGTTTATTTTACGGTAAATGCATTAGGAAAAAATTTATTAACAAAACAGGTAGGTAATAATTCTATGGATAGTGCCATTAGATTTGACAAAGTCACAAAGACTTTCGGAAGCGTGGCAGCCAATAAGGATATTTCTTTCGATGTAAAGAAAGGTGAGATCCTTGCATTGCTTGGCGAAAATGGTAGTGGTAAGACCACTCTTATGAACATGCTCTCCGGCATCTATTTCCCTGATTCGGGAAGCATCTATGTTGA
>JAFOIV010000089.1 GCA_017420535.1 Eubacterium sp.
AGCATTTTTCAAAAAACCTTTCCTAACAATTCTTAGATATCTCAAGTGTGTTACATATCTTTCATATCTTAAATATCTAAAGCGCCTTACATATTTTCACATTTTTTCATATATGGATTAATTTTAACATAAAACGAGCCATGAGGACAGCCTGATTAACATAAAAATGGACCATAGTCCCGGGGGCAGTGGTCCATTTTTATGTTAACTAGATTTTATTCCTGCCGGCTTTCGCCTGTGCTGTAGTCAATGCTTATCCCCGGCTGCACGTTATATATAAAAACGTGGTAACACACACCTGCCCCATTATCTTCAACAGAATAAGCTTCCATTTCAACGCCTCTTGAAAGCAGTTCATCACCTTTAAAATATGGCGTTACCCGGTAAAGAACATGAGAATCATTTTCTTCCAGATATTTCATCACCTTTTCCTCAAATGGCAGCATGCCATTTACATTAAAATGCCTCGTCCCCGTTATTAGATTACGCTCATTGGCATTCTGCCCCGACAGCCCATAGGCCACAAGATGGCACCTGTTGTAGAGATATGGCGGATTTGATTCAACTACCCCCGGATATTTAGCCTGCTTCCAACCGCTAGGCTTGATCTGACCAATCGGTCCTCTCTTTTCTTTCGGTATCATGCTTTTGTCCAGCAAAACATATGCCCCTCTGCATCTCCCCAGACTGTCTTGCTCATAATATTCCTCGCCCGTTTTTTCCTCTAAATCCCGCTTTGAAAATTCCGGAATATTATTATTAAGCTCCACATAAATGTTACCGTTATATTCAGGTATCATTTCCGGATGTTTTTCTACCAAACTGCCTGAAAATGAATCTTCCCTATTTTCATCCTTCAATAATTCAATTGAATCTCCTGCATCTTTCACATTTTCATCCTGCAGGAGGATAGTATCTTTGGCTCTTTCTTTTTCATTTTCTTTGTAATATTCCTTCGCTAAAGCAAAAGAAAGTAGCATAAGTATTAACGTTATGCTACTTCTATGTATCACTTTTATTCTTTTGTATTTACGTTTATCTCTATTGTTGCCCATAACGTCCCGCCTGCTTTTATTTTGCATTCGCTACATAAAGAAGCTTTTTTGAATTCTTTATTTTTTTTGTCTTTTCCATTTTATCAGCAGAAATTGTTGCTAAAAGAATAACTATATTTGCAGTTAAAGCTCCTGTAAAATCTGCTCCGCTGTATAATGCCTTTGCCTGAATAGATTCTAACACAAATCCAACAAGAATAGCTACAAGTGTGATTGTTAAAATTTTGATTGATTTTTTCATGATCGTTATCTCCTTTATAATAAATGTATTTTTGTTTCATTTGTTTGTTTCACCTTACATGTACATAATATAAAATCCTAAGAATTAAATCGTCATTTTAACATTACGCAATCTTACATTTCTGTAATCATAAATTATAATTTGCACATAGTTAACATAAAAATGAGCCACAGCCCCCGGGACTATGGCTCATTTTTATGTTAACTTAGTATGAGTTATCTCGCGCAATAAATACTGATTGCTTTTGAGGCAAATACACCTGTGCCCTCGCCACCAGCTTTATCGATATTATCTCTCATTTCACCCTCTGCAGCATAGGCTTTGCCAAGCCCTGAAAGGATCTCATTTGTACAGTTATACATATTCTTAGAAATGAAATCCTGAAGCTTTTTAACCTGTTTTTGAGGAATATCATCAGAAGGATCCATTTCCTTCATGCCTCCAAACTCAGTGAAGATAAGCATAAGGTCCTTCATCAATTTCTTATTATCCGCGTCAGTCCTAGCCTTGCTCTTTTCTTCATATTCTTTATAAGCATCTGTTGTTCCCCAGGTTTCCTTTGCTTTCTTTGCATATTCATCTATCTTATTTTTATCAAATGCTGTAAAATCCATAACTTTATTAACTCCTATCTCTTTTATTCCACGAGCCAGATTAAGAAGATTGTCGATGTGTTCTCTCTTTAGTGTCAGAAGTTCTATCTGCTGTTCCACCGCCTTTTTCTTATCGAAAGAAGGACTATCAATGATCTTTTTTATATCCTTTAAAGGAAATTCCAATTCTTTGAAAAGAAGTATCATTTGTAATCTTTCAATGGCTGCATCGTCATACAGTCTGTAGTCTGCGTCAGTATATCCTGCAGGTTTTAATAAGCCTATACTGTCGTAATACTGGAGGGTGCGTATACTCACTCCCGAAAGCTTACTTACTTCATTTATCTTCATCATATCCGTTTCCTCCTTGAGAAAATCACATTAGCCACGCCATTTTAGTTTACATAAAAGTGGACCAATGCCCCCGGGACTATGGTCCACTTTTATGTAAAGCTTTGCCTCGTGTAACTTTAATATAAACTATTACGTAACGTAGGAGTCAACAATTTTTTTCACTCAAATTTACAGCTCAAATTTACAATTTTTTTTTTCAAATTTACAATTATTTTTTACTCAAATTTACTATAATCAAACTCAGTTATTTTAGGAGCATATTCATTTGCTTCGTTATATTCGCTGCAAATATATAATCTCTTTTCTTCCCTGTTCCACTTTATTTTACTATAGTAACCCCATAGTGCTGCACAACTGTCATCCTCATCATCAAATTCATTATCCAGATAAAATCTACCATAACTTGCTTTAAAATCCGCCGCCCAACAATCTATTGTATCTTCATCCTCTCCACCATTATTAGCATTCAGCTTCTGGGATTTTGTTTGCATAAAATGAGCCAGATCTGTCTGCCCCAGTCCCCAGGTAGTATCGATATGATAATACTTTCCCTTTATCCTGACTATGGACCAGCAATGCCCATTATTAGTAACAGTTCCCGCATCAACACCCGCCTGGGTCAGAAGATAGACGTATGTCTGTGCAAATTCTCCGCAAATTCCGCTCTTATTTTTTAATACATGCATCACCCCGCCCCATTCAGAATAATCTTCGTAATAGTAAAAGTTGTCCTGAAAATAAATATACAAAGCTAATGCCTTTTCAAAATCGGAATAATCATCCTCGAGAACCTCATTTAAAATCTTCTCAGTTTCATTTTTTTGTACCTCGATTTTTTCTTTCAATTCTTCCGTTGAGATTTTATAAGTAAAACGTACCGTACCACCTTCTACTTCCTTATCCCATGGCATATCCAGCCACTCACCCACAGCAGGCAGATTATCGGGTATAAGAACATAATAAATGTAGCTAAATACCTCTTTATCAGGACATTCAAATTCTGTGCGTCCTTCCAGCAAAGCATCGATAAAACCATTCCAGTATTTTTCAATATCTTCAATACCGCATTCCTTTTCAAGATTATTCATAGCTCTCAAATTAAATGTATAATGGCTTTCTTTCGTTTTTGCCTGTTTTATAGATGTATAGTTAGCAAAATATTCCTTAAGGCTCTCCTCAGTCTCATGATTTATAGCTTCATTTTTTGAAGTACCTTCACCATTAATATTACTTGCATCAATTCCCGTTGCCGCATCTTTTGTGGCGTCATTTTCACTGGTCACATTACTGCTTGTCTCTTCAGTCTGACTGGCTACAGTACTCTGCTCATTATTTCCCTTATTACCCGCTTTACATCCAACTAATGTTGACATCACAATACCTGTACATAGTATTGCCGCCAAAAGTTTTTTCCTCATAAGTATCTCCCTTATTTTTATGATATTCGATTCTATCTTATTTTTTCATTTTATTTATTAATTCTTTCTTAAAAAAATCTGTAAATAATCTATATTTTACCACTCATAAAGTTGACATAAAAATGGACCACAGCCCCCGGGACTGTGGTCCATTTTTATGTTAACTTATTATATTTATGGCTGTATATATAATTCCGGATTTACAGGCTCCCCATTTACCCAAACCTCAAAATGAAGGTGCGGTCCGGTTCCTATTCCTGACTCTCCAACATACCCTATAACCTGCCCTGCTGAAACATTATCACCTTTAGAAACTGCATAACCTGACATATGCTGATACAATGTGCATAACCCATTTCCATGATCGACAATTATATAATAACCTCTTGCATCATTATAGGCTGTTTTAGACACAAAGCCATCACCTGCAGCAACAATTTCTACACCATAATCTCCAGATATGTCTATACCATTATGATATGTGGATGCCTCTGGACAGCCTTCAACATATCTCTGTCCAAATGGCGAATCTACCTGATGCCATGAAGGACAAGGCCAGCAACATATTGTTCCGTCTCCTTTTATTTCAGGTATATATGTATCATCTCCACTTTCAGCAGCTTTAGTTCTGGCTTCTACCACTTCCTGCCTCTTTTTTTCTACTTCAGCCTGTAACGCAGCAATCTCACTTGTCTTTGCCTCAATATCTGCATCAAGATCATAAATAAGATCATTAGTTTCTGATATCTGACTCTCATATTCCTTAAGCTTTTCCTTTTTTTCATCCTGAAGGCCCTTAAGTTCTTCCTGTTCAGCTTCATTTTCAGCCTTAATATCTTTAATATCTTTCAGTTTTTTCTGCATTTCTTCTTCACCAGTTGCAATTTCCTGTTTTATTGCCATTAACTTATTAAGTTGCTCCTGATCAAAAATGGATACCTGTTCAACGTATTCTGACTGATTAACAAAACCGTCAAAATTCTCTATTTCAATAAGAGCCTGTATATAATCAATATCTCCATTTTCATAAGCATACTGCATACGCTTTTTCATAGATTCATACTGGTTTTTCTCCATGATATATGCATTCTGAAGTTTCATTTCAGTAACAGCAAGCTGAGCCTGTATCTCATTTTTCTTATCATTTAATCCTTGAATCTTTGTTCTGCACGCTCCAATCTGATCATCCAGCTCCTCTATATCAGAAGTCGTATCTTCAGCATTTTTATTAAGGCCTTCTAACTTTTCTTCAGCCTCTTTCTTTTTTTCTTCTGCCTGCTCTTTCTCTTTTTTTGCATCATCAATATCATCCGCCTTAACAATTGAAAGATCATTTTTATAAGTCATTCCCACCGGTAATACTAGTGATGCAGCGAGTATCAGACTTATTGTTTTTAACCTTCTTTTCCTACACATTTTTAGCCTCCAACCTTTTATCATTTTTGTAATATTTAATACTTTTTCGTAACATTTCTTAACAATTACGTAACAATTATATACTATATTTCACATTATGTAAATACCCAAAAAAGGCACCTGCTACTAAGCAGATGCCCTTTCTGAGTTCGCCTTGCGGCGCTCGTTTCTATATTATTCTATTATTGCTCTTAATTATTCTATTACTGCGCGATCTAATGCTTCTGTATGATCCTTTGTTCCAACGAATACTTCGTTTGAATATGGATTCTTACCGATTCTTATAGCATTTCTGATTATCACTGCTATGCAAAGAACATTTATTGCAAGAGCAAGCATTGCTACAAAGCCCTGCATTGAAGGGTCTGCTGTGATTCCCATCTCTGCTATAGCCTGATTTGCAGCGATTGTTTTACCCTGACCTGCATTGTAGATTGAAATGGCCTTGTCATAAAGTGCCATAGTTGAAATGCCAGCTTCTGTTGCTCCCTTGTAAACGCGAGGAAGTACAGCTGCAAACCTTCCGCTGAGCTGGAAAAGTGGAACTACCTGAGCCCACATGCACCAGATTGCCAGTGTGTTGGCACGGTTCTGGATCCATGCTCCCTTGTTCCAAAGTGCATTTGCAAAAGTTGGAGCAAGAAGAAGTGCCACACCACAATACCATGTGTGTGTTGGAAGGTTGAGATATGTATACTCAAAATTCCATACGTCATAAGCTAAAATGAACCAGATTGTCATATCAGGCCAGAGCATATCTGACTGATTCTTATCCTTTGATGTATAAAGGTGAACGCAACCTGTCATACAGAAAATGTTGATCATTCCGGCAATGGCATTTACTACATTCCACCATCCACCGTAAATAAATACGCCTTCATTTGAACACCACCAGGCACCTGAGAAGTCACCTGTAATCTTATAAGCTGCAAGAGCTGATTCCATATCAGATACATTTGCGATCATGATATTTGCAGCAACGATAAACCATGGCCACCATTTGAACCATTTTTCTTTACCGATGCCCCATTTATACTTGATCATCATGAAACCTACACAACCGATGTCAGCTGCATAAAGCTTGAAGTAATGGAACCATCCATCCATATAAGCTACTGTTGGATTTGATGCACCTCCGAACATGTTGAAGTGTGCAAGAATAAAATAGATTGTAAGAATTGCCGGGATGATGACAAAGATTATCATTCCGCCTACCTTGGTACGACGACCAAGCTCATTCATTACAATAAGACCAGCAAATACAAGGCACCAGCCAAGAATCTGCCAAAGATTAGTAATTTGGAAAAACATTTACCCGCCTCCTTATTTTTTCATGGAAAGTGAGGGAAACGAACCTCTCACCTTCCAGTTTTTATTATAAAAAATATGGCGGATAATAACAATATTCTATTCTACAAAAATAAGCTAAAAAACAGTTAAAAACCACCAAAACAAAATGGACTTTTTATTTAGCAAGTATTTCCTTTAATTCATCAATTTCAAATGTATATGAAGTATTGCAGAAATCGCAGTTAAGTGATACCGGCTTTCCTTCTTCCACCATGCTCTCTATTTCTTTCTTGCCAATACTTATAAGTGCCTTTTTAACTCTTTCCCTTGAGCAGTTGCATTTATACCGGGTTGGTATCTTATCCTCAATCCTCATGTCATCCCCAAGGATTTCCTTCATCATTTCCTCAACAGTCTTTCCTTCCTTGAAGAAATCAGTAACTGACTTAACCTTACCAAGTCTTTCTTCCAAAAGATTAACTGTCTCATTTGATGCAAATGGAAGCAACTGGATTATAAATCCCCCTGCATGCTCAACGGTGTTTTCCTTTGTCATTAAAACTCCAAGTCCCACAGATGTTGGAATCTGCTCGCTGACTGCGAAATAATATGTAAGGTCTTCAGCTATCTCGCCTGATACCAGCTGGGTCTGACCTACATATGGATCCTTAAGTCCGATGTCCTTTATCACTGAAAGAGAGCCGCGTCCCACAGCGCCGCCTACATTCAGGTGCTTTGCCTCATTTGCCGGCAGAGTTACTATCGGATTGTAAATGATTCCTTTCACGTTTGCATGAGCGTCTGCAGTTACTGTAAGTCCCTTTGCCGGACCATCACCTTTTATCTGAATTGTGATAAGGTCTGTGTCATTTTTACACATAGCTCCCATCATTGCTCCAGCTGTAAGAAGTCTTCCAAGGGCTGCTGTACATATTGGGCTTGTGCCATGTATATTTCTTGATTCTTCGCATAAATTTTTTGTATATGCCGCAAAGAATCTTACCTCATCATTAAATGCTAATCCTCTTAAAATATGGTCTTCCATTTTTTACCTCTTCCTGATCATATTCTTTCTGATCATATTCTTTTTTGATCATATATTTCAATTGTAGATCAATACGCTTTCAAAATATTATCTCAATTATCAATCTACAATTCCTGATTCATAAATTTTTCCAGATCATCCCAGGACTTTCCGTTTTCTCTGGCAACTACCACTATCCTGTCTGATGCTTCATCTGGTGTATCTTTTGAAGATGCATCATAAGCATCAATAAAGTTAAGGCCAGCTTCACTTAATAATTCCTTTATCTCTGCTAAAGAGTAGGCTCTCTGGACATGCACCTCATCATGCCTTTCGTAGAGAGGGACCGAAAAATCACCGTCGGCGCTTTCGTTTACGCTTTCGCTACCGTATGCGCTTTCGCTTACGCTTACGCTACCGTATGCGTTTTCGCTACCGTATGCATCTTCAATTCCCAGGAATAATGTAAGGTAAAGATTGTTTATCTTCTCTGCTTCATTATAACGGTTTTCCCAGATAAAGCTTACCTCATCCCTTACCTCTGCTATGGTGCTATCTCCCACAGTCTCTTTATAATAATGCTCGGTATGGAAATCAAAGATAAATAATCCCTTAGGGTCCAGATAATTATTTACAAGTTTAAATACCTTAAGCAAGTCATCCTTTTTTGTTATATAATTCAACGAATCACATACAGAATAAATGGCTCTTACAGTTCCATAAAGTTCAAATTCCCTCATGTCCTGATTAAGATATAGGATTGGTGTCATTTCCTCCATTTCACTCTGGATCATAGAAAGTCTTTCTTCTGCCACATCCAGCATTTCAGCTGAGTTGTCAATTCCTATCATGTCATAGCCGGCATTAAAAAGTCTCTCTGTCATCTGGCCTGTGCCACATCCTAATTCGGCAATGATACCATCCTCTATTCCATCCTTCTTTAGGATTGAGCAGATGAAATCCGTCCACTCATCGTATGGAATGTTATCCATCAATTTATCATAAACAAATGAAAAATAAGAATAAGAATTATCCATTCTTTTTTATTTCCTCTTTTCTTTCTCTTTCCTGCTTGGAAAAAATGCAACCGCAGTAATTCTGTCTATAGAGATTATATTCTTCCGAAAGTTCTATGGATCTCTTGTAACCATTTTTCTTCTTAAAATCACTATATAAGAACCTAACGCTAGAATTATTTCCAGATTCATTCATACCGCCTTGAAGAGATTGATTTTCACTTTCCTCTAACTTCTTTCCGATCTCATTTAGCCATTGGGCATTTTTATAAGGACTTATGGAAAGGGTGGTGGAGAAATAATCATAACCGTTCTCTTTCGCATATTCAAATGTTTTCTTTAGTCTCATCTCATAACAAAGATAGCATCTCTTTCCTCTTTCAGGAAGATCTTCTAAGCCCTTTGCCATATCGAAGAAAACCTCCGGGTCGTAACCCCCATCTATGATCTTTACATTATGGGCAAAGTCCGCCTCTTTGGTAAATCTTATCAACTCTTCATAACGCTTCATATATTCTTCTTTTTCATCAATGTTTGGATTGTAGAAAAAGATTGTAATTTCAAAGTTATGCTGGCTTAAAACCTCAAGGCAATGTGAACTGCAAGGGCAGCAACAGGCATGAAGCAGAAGTTTTTTCTTTTCTTCCTTATCTATTTTTTCTAATTGTTTCGCAAAATGTATATAATAATTTTCCATAAAACGTCCGTGTTTGTATAATTTGTGGGTGACTTTGAGAGTTTATTACTCTTTCCGGTAGCTATTTCCACCATTTTTGTTATTATTTTACAATTGACTTTGTTAAAAATATACAATATACTTTAGTCATGAAAAGATGAAGCAACTATCGTTGCAGTTTATTTTAATACCATTAGGTTAGGGGGCAGGCCTATGACAGTGGAACAAGCAGTTAAAAAATATAAGTTGGAACCACTTAATGAATTTATGGCAAAGCAAAAGGCGGAAGAGCTTAATGTTGAATCTGTACTATATTCCAATGTACAAAAGAACAAATTTGCTTATATCGTTAAAGATGGGGCTCGCGGTTATATGCTTTATAAAGACGAAAAAAGCTTATATACCAAGCTTTACAAAGGACTTAAGATGATTCCACTTGAGCCATAACAAACCAGATACACAGCTTTTTTCATATACTTTCCACTTCAGACCGGGTATGTACCGCCAATACATATCCGGTCATCTTTTTATTATCAGATGCTCATCTTATTCTTAAAACGAGACTTTAAGAATGCTAAAAACTTCTCATCGAGATCAAGGATATATACACATTTCTTCTTTCCATGATCTGCATATACTGCATAGTATTCTACTTCAGGATCTCCCTCTGTGCAGTCAACCTTAATGAGATCAGCCTTGATCTGAAGATCGTTTATAACAGATGGATCGTTAGCCTTTTTAATGGCCTGTACTTCTTCTGACTTAATAGTTGAGATAACTTTTCTTTTTTCCTTGGCAAAAATCTTTGCTATTTCAATGTCGCCACCAATGTAGATATATTCGAATTCTACCTTTAATCTCTTGGCAAGATAAAAGATAATGATAAATCCTGCTATAACGATTGGAAATAAAAGCGGATAAAGGAATACAGTTGCATAAACTCCCACAAGTGTTATCAGCATTACTATTGCAAGTATAAAATACTGTGAATTAGCAGGCTTTCCCTTTACTGCTCTCTCACAATACTGCTGTTCGCCTACATGGAAAACTGGCTTGTTGTCGATTCCGTTCTCTTGCATTTCCATTAATCATTTCCCTCCGTTTTTTCATTTAATCTTTTCATAGCTGGACAGTTGGCACAACCATGAGACTTTCCATCTGTCTCAGGACTTGCAACTCTTCCAGTCATAATATCTTTATAAGCATAATTATCAACTGTTTCTAAGAGTGCTATAGCCTGGCAGGCAATTCCCTGTCCCTCACCTGTAAAGCCAAGTCCTTCTTCAGTTGTTGCTTTGATATTAATCCTGTCAATATCAAGATAAAGAGCATCAGCGATACGCTGTCTCATTTCTTCAATATAGCCCGCCATCTTAGGGCGCTGTGCAATTATGGTTGCATCTATATTTCCGATGATATAATTCTCTTTATCAAGAATATCTCTTACACATTTGAGCAATTCAATAGAATCTGCTCCCTTATATTTTTCATCTGTATCCGGAAAATGTTTCCCGATATCGCCTTTAGCCGCTGCCCCCAGCAGTGCATCCATAATGGCATGTACAAGGCAGTCCGCATCTGAATGTCCCAGAAGTCCTTTCTCATATGGAATCTCAACTCCACCAAGAATAAGCTTTCTATCTTCTACTAATCTATGGACATCATAGCCCATTCCTATTCTCATATAAATCTCCTTATAATATTCTTTAAACCACTATATACTATACAGTAATTAACCGAAAAATTAAAGCTTACTTTCGCACTCTTACTTAAGAAGATATTCCAGGCTGCTATCGATAGAACCTGTAATATGGATTCCTTCCGGAAGATATTCCTCTGATTTCAAATGTCCCTTCTCACGAAGCAGCTGAACCTTTGAAGCCTTATCATAAGGAAGAACCATATCAATATCTACGCTTCCCTCATGAAGAGTCTCTCTTATCTTTTCAAGAAGAGTATCCACTCCATCCCCTGAAGCAGCAGACATATAGACTGTATCTTCTTTCTTTAAGCCCAGCTCCTTAAGCGGAAGCTTCTCTTCTATATTTCCATCTAAAAGGTCTATCTTATTAAATGCTGTTACCCTTCTGATCCCTTCGATTCCCAGCTCTCCTAAAGTTTCATTTACAACCTTAAGCTGGTTTAAAAGATCCGGATCAGAGGCATCTCCAACTATAAGGATAAGGTCTGCATATTCAGCTTCCATAAGGGTTGTACGGAAAGCATCCACCAGAAAATGTGGCAGCCTGCGGACAAATCCTACAGTATCGGAAAAAAGCACTTCCTCTCCATCCTCATATTTATATTTTCGGGTTACCGGATCAAGAGTCGCAAACAGCTTATCCTCTGAAAGGACTCCAGCATCTGTAAGTCTGTTGAGAAGTGTTGATTTACCTGCATTGGTGTATCCCACTATAGCTACAGTCTTAATAGAACCTTCAAGTCTCTTCTTTCTGGTATTATGACGGCTTACATCCTTTTCCTTTAACTGACGTCTCAGCTCGCTAATCCTGTTTCTTATGATTCGTCTGTCAGTCTCTATTTTTTGTTCTCCAGGACCTCTTGTACCTATTCCACCACCAAGACGGGAAAGCTTTTTATAACTTCCTGAAAGATGTGATAAGGCATAATTCATCTGAGCTATCCCAACCTGTATCTTACCTTCATCAGTTGTGGCATGCAGCGCAAATATATCTAATATAAGCACTGTCCTGTCTATACACTTAACTCCTGTGGCCTCGGACAGATAATCTGCCTGAGATGGCGTAAGTTCATCATCACAAATAATGGTATCTGCCCCTGTAGCCTCTACCAAATCCTTTAATTCCAATAATTTTCCTGAACCGATATAAGATGCATTATTAAACTTAGGAAGTACCTGTATTATCTCCCCAACTTTCTCGGCTCCTGCAGTATTAGCCAGTTCTTCTAACTCATCTATGGAATTTCTTATATCTATGTCACTTTCTGTTGAAAGGGCACATTTTACAAGTATTACTTTCTCTTTTTCTTCCTTTGTCTCGTACATTATTACTACCTTTTATCATTACAATTTCCGGTATCTAACCACTCCCTCTACTATATCAGAATTAACGCAATTTTCATACCTTAAATAATGACATTTTCCCAGCTGACGTAGTATACTTATATTAAGTTTTCGTAAAATGTATTTGGGTTTAGATACATAATTGTATTTTTATTTATAGGTATAGGCGTATGATAAAAAAACTGAAAGAAATCTTTTATAAACAGAAAAATTTTGATGACAGAATGTTTTTTATCATTCTTGTTTCTTCCACTGTACTTCTTGCGTTTTCAACGGTCCTTACCATATATGAAAACATTAGTAAATACGCCATCTACCTTCTTTTGGGTGTTGATGTATGCTGCATAGCTTCATTTATCATTGCCTATGTTTTTAATGATCTAAAAAAAGCAAAAATACTGCTTTATTTCATTGTTTTATTTATATTCATACCTTTAAGTTATTTCTTTAATGGCGCCCTTATGTCCGGAATGCCACTTTATATGCTGGCAGCTACCACTATTATCGTGCCTTCATTATCCGGTAAAAAAAGAATACTCTTATTCCTTACAATATCACTTTATTATGTATCACTTATCATCTTGTCCTATTACCTGGCAGGAACCGACATCATATTCATTCCTAAAGTTACCGCGGAATATACGACTTTTGACTATTCAATATCCTTTATAATCTGTGGTCTCTTTATATATATCATGATGGCTCTCATATTCAGAGCCTATAATAATGAGCGCGAGAAAAACCTTATGGCCTTACAGGAACTTAAGCGGGCCTCAACCCACGATGCCTTGACCGGAATATCCAACAGAAGATATCTCTATGATACCCTGGAAGCTATGGGGGATGACGTATTCTCCCACTCCAATTATATAGCCATGTTTGATATTGATTACTTTAAAAAGGTAAATGATACCTACGGCCACCAGTTTGGCGACAAGGCTCTTCGCATTGTAGCCGGAGAGATCAAACGTTTTACAAATGAAGATATCGGCGAGATTGTAGCCAGATATGGCGGAGAAGAATTCATTTATTTCATGCATGCTAAAAATAATGATGAAGCATATAAACGTACTGACAAGATAAGATCCAATTGTGAGAAGCTGAAATGGAAAGAAAAAGACACTCCTATTACAATAAGCGGTGGTCTTATCCATTGTTCCGATTACACTGATCTTACTCATATGATGTCAGAAGTTGATACCCTTCTCTACAAGGCAAAGTCCTGCGGAAGAAATTGTATCTGTAAAAAACTCTGATATATCTTAAAAAAAAGCCATGGCACACGCCATGGCTATTTTAATATCATCACTCTTATAAAGTTATTCCTTTATCATCAGATTTGTCTGAAGAAGCAGCTGGTGCCTTATCATACTTTGTTGAAAGTCCTTCAAGAGTTCCATCATCAAATTTCTTAAGCGGCTCTTTTAAGATCTTCTCAAGTCTTTCATCTTCTTCCTTCTGAATCTTCTTTTTCTTTTCCCACCAGTTTTTACCAATAAGCACTACTACAATACCGCCTGCTACAACGATAAGTGTTATTGAAACCTTATGTTTATTTGATTTCATAACTGTCTGGGCTTTGCTCTCAGCCATTATCCTGTTTCCGGCAGCTGAAAGACCATATCCAAAAGTCTTAGCCAAATCGTCCTCGCTCCATCTTGAAAGGATATTTGACTCAATAACTTCAAATGACTCAGCGTCAACTATCTCACCTGTTGCATTTCCTGCTGCTGTATAGAAAGCCTGCTCATTTCCCACATATACAAAGAGAAGATTACCACCACAGTCTCCGAAAAGATCATCATAAACTTTCTCTTCATAATTGTTGAAACCTTCATATTCTGACTTGGCAGGATAATCATCTACAACATAGATAAATGGATAAACACCTGTGTCATTGTAGAACTCTGAAAAACCTGATATAAGATATCTCTCATTTCCTTTATCTATATAAACCTCGCCCTGATATGGCTTACTTTCATCAAGATAATAACCTTTGCTGGAATCAACAGGTCCGGTATATTTTGTTCTTCCAAGCCCCTGCTTAGAATTATAGCTCTTTCCATTTCCCTTGGTGCCTCCAAAGGATGCAATAAGAATAAAGATTATAAAAAATAATGCAACTGAAGTAAGACATCCGCCACATCCTGCTGAAGATCCGCCTCTACGTCTTGATCCACCATAATAAGCAGGTCCCCCGTAATAACCATATGGTCTTCTTGATCCTCTGCTGGATGGTCTGTAATTACTGTAGCTTCTTCCACTGCTGAAGCTGCTGCCGCCTATACTTCTATGACTTGAACTATGACTGCTGGATCTAAAACTTGATCCTCCAAATGAATGACTTCCTCCAGAGCTTCTGCCTCCTCCGAATGAATGTGAAGATGATGAATGGCCACCTCCACCACCGCCTATTGAACGTCCCATTTTAAACCTCCCTGATTAAATACTTATTCTTCCCACACGACGTCTGATCCGTCGTCAACAAATCTTCCACCCTTATACACCTTATAAGCTGTGTAGATATTTGATACTCCAAGGAATGCCATAACAATTCCTACAATGATAAATACTGCATCTGCCACAGTTCCTGAAAGGAAGAATAATACAAATCCAAGTACTGCTGTTATGATATCATTTGCAATATATTTCATAAAGTCTTTATCTTTTCCTCTAAGAGCTTTCGCATCAAAGATTCTTAAGATCGCGTTGATCATGATAGTAAGTCCAACGATCATGATAACAAATTTTATCAGGTCTCCTGGATTGGCAAGGAACATGATTCCTACTGCCAGAAGTATCACTGCAAAAACTACTGCTGATGGTACAAATGCCGCAATAAGCGAAAAGCCAAGAACCACCGCTGCTACAATAAAAAATACACCTATAAGCTGAACTGCAAATGCAAGAACCCCAGCTCTCTTAACAATAAAAAGTATTCCAAATAATATCATGAATATTGGAACAATAAGTGCTTTATTGTCTTTTTTTATAAAATTAATAATATTCTTATCCATACTATTTTCCTTCCCTTAAGATTCCTATTTCTTTAAGAATACGCATGGTTGCATGCCCATCACAGGAACTAAGATATTTCTCTTTAAAAGCATTTAAGCTTTCTTTATCCACCTCATATTTGCCGCTACTAATTATATCATATAATTCATTTTTATCTTTAACTATTTTCCCCGGAAATGTCTCAAGGTCATTATAGAACCCTCTTTCCTTCTTATATTCATCATAATCCGGAACATAGAAAAGTGTCGGCTTATCATATAAAGAAAAGTCAAATACCACAGAGGAATAATCAGTAATAAGAAGATCTGCCACCGGAAAGATGTCCTCAGTCTTAAGACACATATTATATTCCGGATAATTCTTTCTTAAATGTGGATGAAGGCTTACACATAAAAACCATTCATCCTGCATACTGTTAAATATATCTACGATCCCGTCTTCAATCCCTATACAGGTTGGATCTGTAGCATTTCCGGCAAAAGAAGGAGCATAAAGACAAATCTTTTTTCCCTTTGCCTTAGGATATCTGAAATAGAAATTTTCTATCTTCTTATCATTCATCCTCTTATTAAAATAAAAGTCTGTTCTGGCAATGCCCGTAGCTTTAACATTTTCTTCCTTCAGTCTGAAGGCTGACTCAAAAAACCGGCTGCAATAAGGCGATGACACAGTCACAAGATCAAAATTCTTTGTAGGTTCTCCCTTATAGTAAGCAGGTATGTCATCACCGGCATCATACCCCATCTTCTTTAAGGCTCCTGCCGCATGCCAAAGCTGGATCACTTTGGTCTCTTTTCTCTTATGGCAGGAAGAAACCGGAACAAAATAATTGGTGATAAAGACATATTCCGCCTCTGCGTATTTCTTCATAAATGTTTTCATGAAACGAAATACCATGGCAGGTTTCATTTTTCTTATATCCCCGGTATAAACCTCCGGTCTGTAACCCAGCTTCTTCAAGGCCAAATAAACAGGTTTCATCTCACTGGATAAACCCTTCTGGTTTGAATCTGCAAAAAGAATCTTGCCTTTTTTAACCTCTGTATTCTTTTCATAATGCTTATATATTGCCGGCAAAACCCCTTGCTGCATAAGCATCTTAAAATAATCTTTTGTTTTTTTATCCATGTCTTAATGTAATATACTCTGATCCTTCATCAGATTCCATCTGATTATTTCTAAAATGTTACTCTTCAGAAAGGATATCGTTCACATCGTCTTCATTATTTTTTGTATCCTGGGCCTCGTTATCTTCCTTTGATGCCCCATCACCACTGTTATCTTTATTATCGGTGGTCTTTGCAGTCTCGCCTAATTTCTTCTTTAACTGATTTACTTCTTCTTTAAGATCAGCAATCTGCTTATCCTTATCTCCATTTGTTGCATCAGTCATTGATGCCTTTTCATTTAAACTATTAACCGTATTATTAAGGCTCTCAATCTCGGAATTTTTCGACGATAATTCTTTAATATAAGACTGCTCTTTTGTACTGATCTTCTCGTTGTAATTCCTTCTTACTGATGGAATTATAAGGAAATAACAAACCACAATGCCAAGGATGATACCCGCAACCATATAAATATTGGAGTATCTGGCAAGATTAAGTCCCTTATATCTCTTATAAACTGATTCCTGATTTCTCTTTCCCTTTTCCTGCCTTGGATAAACCATCTTGGCTGGTCGACCGTCATTTTCTTTCTCTTCTTCAACTCCATAGTAATTAAAGAGTTCTTCAGTCTCCCCGTATGAATCTGCCATTCTGGTAATATTTTCCTCAGTTTCACCTAATTCTCTAAGATAGTGAAGAGCTGTAGGATTAGTCCTGTCCAGACTCATAACATGAGCAAGGCATTTACGGGCCATTCCTCCTCTGTTCTTACCAATATAGATAAGAGCCATAAGAAGATGAGCCTTGATAAAATTCTGATTAAGGGATATTGCTTTATTCAGATTGATCATTGCAAGATCAATGTCGTATTTTTTAGCATGCTCCAAAGCAAGATTAAATTCACGGGCCGTGGTGCTGGCATTTTCAAGAGTTGAAGGATCATCTCTTAATTCCTTCAGATATCTTACCGCAAGATTATCCTTACCTGGATTTATATTTACACTTACAACCCAACAATTAAGGGCAGGAACTGTTTCACCCATTTCATAATAAATGAGTCCCAGCAGGTTCCTTGCAAGTGTATTGGACTTGTTATAGCGAAGAGAAGCCTTAAGGGAATCTATAGCTCCTGAAAGGTCTCTTACTCTCGCCTTGTCCAGTCCCATATTGTAATAATATTTAGATGTATTGATTGCTTTTCTGAGGAAATCCTGACTAAGTCTGCATCTGGTACAATAACCATTGGTGCTTACAGGAGAACCACAGTAGAGGCATCTTTCTCTTACTGCCATATCCTATCCTCTAAGGTTCTCTGTCATCTGAAGTACGATATCTGTAATATCCTTCAGATCATTATTTAATATATCTTCTTCAGCCTGACTAACTTCAAGACTTGGCTGAAATCTCTTTATCTCTTCATCGAAATCTATCATATTTCTCCTTTTTAACCTTTGGCAAGTTCCATCTTTTCACGAAGTTCTCCTGCAAGATACAGGGAACCTACCGCAAATACCACTTCATCTTCCGGAATACTCTTAAGCATTTCTACTGCTTCATCCAAAGTTTCAAAAACTGTAATATCATATTTGCTAAAATGTTTCTCAAAGGTTTCTCTTAATGCCGTTGTGTCCAGTGTTCTATCAGAATCAAACTTTGTTATATAAACCTTATCCGGGTCAAATCCCTCTGAAATGATCTTTATCACAGAATCATAATCTTTATCAGCGGAAACCGCGAAAAGAATCATTTTCTTTCTCCAGTTACCCTTTTCAAAAATATTATTAGCAGTCTCTACGAACACCTTTGCTGCATCTTCATTATGAGCTCCGTCAATGATAAGATTATCGCTTAAATATTCCATTCTTGCAGCCCATTTGAAATTATAAATTCCGCGATAAACTGCTTCAGCAAGGGTTTTCTTATCTAACTTTTTAAGCAGCAAATGCGCCGCCATAATGGCTGACTCTGCATTCTTTATCTGATAGAGCGCCGGTGTACGAAGTCTCAGATTGTAATATTTATAATAACTATTATCCAGTGAAAAATCAATTTTCTGAGAATCTGCCTTAATTATCTCAACATAAGTATCCCCAGCATCGATAAATGTATCTACATCCTTTATCTCACATTTTCCAATGATGATATCATCAGCAATATCACTGCCTGTGTTAAATACCACCGGCACATTGCTGGTTATGATACCTGCTTTTTCTCCTGCAATCTTTTCTAATGTATCTCCAAGATACTGCATATGGTCCATTCCTATGGAGGTTATTATATTAAGCACCGGACTTACCATATTAGTAGCATCCAGTCTTCCTCCAAGACCTGTCTCAAGTATCACATAATCCAGGGATTTCTCATCAAAATAAACCATGGCCATGGCAAAAAGATACTCAAAGAAAGAAAGATGAGCAAGTCCATCTTCCTTATGTTCTTTATATACCTCCATGACTTTATCAAAAGCCATGACAAAATCTTCATCTGAAATATGGATTCCATCCACTGAGATTCTTTCATTTATCCTCTCTAAATGAGGGGAGATAAAGGTTCCTACATGAAGTCCCGCTTCCCTTAAAATGGATGAAAGCATCTCTGTGACTGATCCTTTACCGTTAGTTCCTGCAATATGAACTATGCGAAGGCCTCTCTCTGGATTTCCCAGATATGCCATATATTTATTCAGATTTTCAAGACCTGTCTTACCAGCAAACCTTGGAATATCAAGTATATAGCTTACCGCCTCTTCATATGATGTCATCTGTTATCCACCTTCTCTGGGTGCATATCGTGATATGAAAGTCTGTCAAATGCCACATCCTCCCATCTTGTTCCCTTACGTCCATAGTTGCAATATGGATCGATGGAAATGCCTCCACGTGGAGTAAACTTGCCCCAAACCTCAATATACTTTGGATCCATAAGTTTAATAAGATCCTTCATTATCTTATTAACGCAGTCCTCATGGAAGTCTCCATGATTTCTGAAACTAAAAAGATAAAGCTTAAGCGACTTGCTTTCTACCATTTTCACATCAGGTACATATGAAATGTAGATAGTAGCAAAATCCGGCTGTCCTGTGATAGGGCAAAGACTTGTAAATTCAGGGCAATTGAACTTTACAAAGTAATCATTTTCCGGATGTTTATTTACAAATGTTTCAAGGATTGATGGATCATAATCCTGTGGGTAATTGGTATGCTGATTTCCGAGAAGGCTTATTCCTTCCTTTTCTTCTTCTGTACGCATAGTTTTCATCTCCTGTATTTATCTATATTAACTTTAACTTCGCCAATGCCTTTTTTAAAGCCATATAGAATTATATCACTAACCTCAAGTTTTGTAATGTCCTCTATTGTATGTGCATAGAGATACATTTGCGACCTGTAAAGATTGGCTAAGCTTTCGCCATCTTTTACACTGTCTGTTTTATAATCTAACAGAATTACGCTCATTTTTCCATCAGAAGATTCTTCATAGAAATATCCATCTATGATTCCCTGTATCACTACATCTTCATGACTAAGCTTTTCTCTGATATCAGAAAGATCCATAAAGACCTTTCCTCCATCTCCTGGATCCTCGTCAGATTCCAGCAGAGCCGCCTCGTAAAGCGGCGCATCATAAGGTAATTCATCCGCAGGAATTCCGGCTACAAACTGTCTTTCCTTATAAAGATAGCCCTTCTTATCAGCCCTGATCATCCTCTGAATAAGAGAGGCTGGATCATCACTGTAGAAATTAATAAACCTCCATACATTAATAATCTGTCGATCCTGATCCGTAAACTCCTGAGAGTCAATGATTTCCTCAATGAGCTTCTTGTAGGACTCTTTATCTTTAATCTCCCTAAATGGAAGAAGTTCCATCACCTTGTGCACCAAAGTTCCATATTGGGCTCCATTGGATGGCCTCTCGGTAGAAGGTTTCATTATTCCATCGGCTGGCAGCCCATCGCCGTATGTTCCTCCGGCTGTTAAACATGCAGCCTTCGAAACATCGGTCTCTGGGGCTATGTCAGCCGATGGATCTACTGCTTCTTCTTCCGATAGGGCTATTCCCGCCGATGGGTTTACTGCTTCTTCTTCCGATGTGGACAAATTTATATTGTATTTTTTTATTTCCGATACGGACATTTTTGCCTTAGTCTTTGTAGCCTTCCACTGAGGATAAACGAAGTCATATCTCTCCTTTATCCTCTTCTCATTTTCCTTTATGTCCCCGTTGTCTGCCTTAAGATCCTCTATTGCTTGAAGGGTTCTATCCAGCTCTTTTACATTGCTATCCTTTTCTATTGCAACCTTTTCTCTATTAATCTCTGCACAGACAGCAAACTCTGAATAGTTCTTTATCTTAAGGTCAAAGTAATCCGTGATCTCATCCTCATAGTCGCGGATGACAGGTCTTATAAAGTCCATGTAGCTTATGGCATTTACCATCTGACTGTAGGAAAGTCCCTTTTTATCTGTCTTATGGACTTCATATGTTCCGGTAAGGATAAGCTTTTCTTTTGCTCTGGTAAATGCAACATAGAGAATTCTAAGCTCTTCATAAAGGGTTTCTCTTTTATCCATCTCATTGATGGCTTTTCTGAATAATCCGTCTTCTCTAAGTCTGTATCTTCCACCGATCTCTCTTATCTTCTTTGGTATGACATGATAATCAGCGCTGACTGCCACCGGCTTTTTTAAATCCTCTTCGTTAAATTTTTTACCTAATTTAGATACGAATACCACAGGATATTCCAAGCCTTTACTACTGTGGATGGTAGTGATATGCACTACATTTCCAGATTCTTTAAGACCTGAATTATTTGAAAAATCCTTGCTATGGATCTTCAGTTTCTCGATATATCTTAAGAAATCAAAAAGTCCCTTATTGTTTCCTGCTTCGAAATTTTCTGCATGTCTCTTAAGGGAGATAAGATTACTTAGGCGCTTATTTCCTTCAGGCATGGCAGAAACATAAATATCATAATCCGTGTCTCTATAGATTATCTCCAGCAGCTCTGCAATAGTGATATATCTCTTAACTTTCTTCCAACGCTTGATAAGATCCATAGCCTTTTTAAGTTTAAATGCTATCTCTCTTTCTCTATCATCACCAGAATCAATATAGTCTTCCATAAACTTTTTAGTTTTGTCAAAGAGATATGTATTATCAATCTTTATCTTTGATACTATATAAGCCATTTCCTCATCTGTAATTCCTGTTATCTTAGACAGAAGAAATGATGCATATGGCACATCCTGCCTTATATTATCAATACATTTAAGAATACTTAAGATGGTGAGTATTTCCGCTGCATCAAAGAATTCACTATCATCATCTACAGCCACAGGTATCTTCTTAAAACCTAATGCTGCAGTAATTTCTTTTATATTTCTTATGCTGCGAAGAAGTATCACCACATCCTTATATTCCGCCTTTCTAAAACGACTGTCAGGGTTAGACGGATCATATTCTTCATTTCTGATATATAATGGATCATCTCCATTGATTAGTTCATCTATCCTGTCAGCAATAACGGAAGCTTCGCACTCAGCCAAAGTCATCTCAGGTTTTGTAGGTTCTCTGTCAGCTTCTTCTTTTACCTCATCCTTAGAAGCCCCTTCATTTTCCTTAGAATCCTCTGCATCTTTTTTTACAATAAGGATCTCTGGCTTTCCGGAAGTATGTATAGCTCCCTCTGGCTTAGGGAAGTTGGCATCGTAGATTTCTTTATCCGGAGCATTAAGCTTAACATTTTCATCATACTCAATGCCTCCAAAATCTTTTCTCATTACCTTCTCAAATATGAAATTTACACCATCCAGGATTTCCTTACTGGATCTGTAATTCATATTAAGATAAAGGATGGTTCCCATAATCTCATTACTTAAGTATGTATTTTCCTTCGAAAGGAAAAGCTGAGGGCGGGCCTGTCTAAATCTGTAAATGCTCTGCTTTACATCCCCTACCATGAAAATGTTATAGAGATTCCCATTTTCGTCTTTTCTTGCCACACTGTTCAGGATATTTTCCTGCATGTCACTACTATCCTGATATTCGTCGATATAGATATATTTATATTTCTCAGAATAGGCCTCTGCCAGCTTGCTTGGAGCATTCTTTTCTTTGTCAAAAAGAGCATTATAAGTAAAATGAGCTATATCGCTGAATTCATATTTTCTCAGTCTCTTCTTTTCTTCCATCAGATTTGCTCTAAAGGTATTTACACACTTTAAAAGCACATTCACTATAGGCACTATGGTGTTAAGCTCATTTCTAATTTCCTCTTCGCTAAAGAACAGGAATTTACCTTTATTAAATTCTTCCCTGCAGTTAGTTCTTATGTCCTTGATCCACTTAATATCACCTAATTTTGTTGTGGCAGGCATCCTCTCCCAACTTTCCCGGCTGTCCCTTGCTATTATCATTGCCCTTAAAGATTTAGCCAGAATAAAAGAAGTAAGGAATTCTTCATCTTCCTTATAAATCCGTATCAGCTTATCCAATACTTTAAGGACTTTATCATCCTGTTCAAACTCAGCAAGTCCCTCTAAATGATCCACAGCTTTCTTATAGTCTCTGATGTAGCATTCTATTCTTTTCTTTATATCTTCCACATGTTTCTTAACCCATGGAAGCTGATTGATATCCTCATCTGTCAGTTCTTCTGGCAGGATCTCGCATTCTTTAAGCCATTTGTCAGGGTCTGCAAATCCATCTGAAATTCCACTGATCTTAAGGATCACTTCCTTAAAATCGCTATCGTCTATCCCTCTCTTTAAAAATGCAGCAACCACTTTTCTTACTTCTTCATCATTTCTATAAAGTTCGTCCATGGTCTCATCTAAGATGTCGCTCTCAAGGAGTTTTTTCTCTCCCTGATCAAATGTACCAAAGGAGGGATCTATCCCTATCTTGTTGAAGTTTTCTTTTACTACCCTGTTACAAAAACTATCAATAGTTGAAATATCTGCATTAGAGGAAAGCCCCAGCTGCTTGTAAAGATATTTGCTCAGTTCTTCATCTTCACACTTTTCCGCTTCTTCCTCTAACTTTTTTACGATCTTACCCTTCATCTGAGCCGCTGCAGCCCTGGTAAAGGTTACCACCAGTATCTCATCTATTCCCGCTTTTCTTTCCTTTACAGTATCGATTATCCTCTGTACCAATACTGCCGTCTTACCTGATCCAGCAGCAGCTGAAACAAGCACATTTTTATCATTTTGAAGGCTGTCTAAGACTGCCTGCTGACCTTTATTCCAACCCATCTGCTTACTCCTCATCCTCTATATCAAGATCATCTTCTAAATTATCTATAAACTCAGCTTCTTCAGTCTTACTGATAAACTGAGGATTAGAAAGACTGCTGTTTATCTCTCTTCCTTTTTCAATGATCTTTTTTAATGAATCATCTTCTTTTGCCCTGACCCGGGGTTCTCCTGAACCTTCCATGAAACGGCACACTTCTCTTGCTTTGCACCAATCACAGGCCCATCCCTGGCCATTTTTTGAATCACATAAAGGACTCTTATCTATATTTCCGGTTAGAACTCTGGCTGTTGTTTCTTCCATCTTTCCAAGACTGAAATCAGTTATAGCCTTCAAGTCCTCAGCTGATGCATATTTCCCGGTTATCTTATCCTCTTTTATCTTTATAGGAACTACCATGCCTTCTGCATTTATCTTTTCATTTCCAGTCATTCTTTCTTCCTGGATCATAAGAGAACGATATTTTTCATCCCCCTCTTTATCAGCATCAATATTAGGAAGTCCCCTTAATACCTGTTCTTTAAGGGCACTGTTCCTTGCCTTTTCAATGAATTCATCAGACAAAGGATCAATCCCCTTCAGGTCTTCAACCTTAGCATTAAGATCTGAGATATGATAATAATAAAAACCGGAAGGAATAACATTTTCCCCTGATTCCTCATATTTTTTCTTAATAAGTCGAAGGATTATGCCCAGGTAAACTGATAGCTGTATGCTTTCTCCGCTAAGGATTTTCTTTAATTCCAGCTTCTTATTGCCGGTCTTATAATCCACGATCCTTACGTAGATATCCTTATCTTTCGCGAAAATGTCACCTCTATCAATCTTTCCTTTTATCTCAACAGGCACCTTTGTTCCGTCAGGTTTTTCAGCAGTAAATTCAGCCTTGAAGCCGGTTTCTACAAACTGAGGCTTCATCTTTCCCTGCTGCATCTGGAAGGAAAGAGTATCCATGGTATCTCTGGCTATCTTCTTTATATTTTCAAGAATAAAAACATCCTTTCCAGTCTTTTCATCTTCTCTAAGAAGCTCTTCTTTATTCTCAGTTACCGCTTCTACCACACTAAGATCTGTTATCTCTCTTAATTTCTCCTCAGAAACAAGACTAAAGTCCCCTTCATATTCTGCATTTACTCTCTTAAAAGTCTTCTCCAGAACGCTATGGATTATATTTCCCAGATCCAGCTGATCCGTGTAATGGCTCTTTCTTTCCTTAAGGCCAAGAATATAAGTAAGATAATAAAGATATGGACACTGGGCATATTTCTCTAACTTAGAAACTGAGATCTTAATATCCAAATCCTTTATGGTATCCTGATCTATATTTTCAGGCCTGTTCAGAAAAAATGCCGCATCCCCAATATTACATCTTAATTCTTCTTCACCTAAAAGATTCTTATAGATTCCAAGTTTTACAAGATCATTATTCTTATATTCCTCATTCTTTTTAATGATCTCTTTTAGCCCTTCAAAATCTATGTCTTTATATTCTATAGAAAGATTCTCCACAACCTCTCTAAAGGTCTTTGTATAATCAAAGATATCCGTCTTTTTGGTACCTAAGAATTCCGTTCTTTTTCTTTTTACTTCCTTTACCTTTGGAAGTAACTTTTCAATTCTTCCAAGTATAAATGACTTCTCTTTTTCAGCACCGCTCATATCACTTTCTGCATAAGAAAGCACCAGATTATTCTTAGCCTTTTCAAATATAAGATAAAGGGTAAAGTATTCAATATATGATTTTAAAGTCTCACCAGGAGCCATTTTCTTCTTTAATTTTGCCTTAAGAAATGCCTCATCGATTTTTGCTCTGTCTCTTTCAGTGATCAGTCCATCAGGAGCCGCTTTTGGCGGCACCACTCCATCTACCATATTGATAAAAAATACTGTATCCACATCAATAAGTCTTGTACGCTCCGGGTCCCCCACTATAACTGCATCCTGCACCGGTGGTATTACACCTATGGCAAGATTATCAATACCTGTTCCAAGGATCTCAGAATATTCGTGGATAGTCATTTCCTCATCTCCAAGGATGTCCTCTAATTTAAGCAGGATCTCTTCAATTACCCCAGGGATGGCATGATAAGCCATCTCTTCAGCAGGTCTTTCCAGCTCTCTTAAAGTCTCTTCAGCTTCCATTACACAACTGGTGAAATCCAGCATTTCAGGGCCTATTACAAATCTTATAGCTTCAGTAAATTCTCTTACATTTACTTTCTTACCTTTTTTTACAGCCTTATGAAGCACTTCCATTATCTCTAAAAATGCCACTCTTAATCTGTCTTCTGCTTCCAGCTGCTGTAAGACCTCTGTTGATACTTCCTTCTTTCCAAGGAAATCTGTTACCCTCTTTCCATATAATCTCTTTCCTCTTATTCCATGAGCGATAACAGTATTTTCAAAGCATTCAATAAGGTCTATATCCAGATCTTTCTTTTCTAAATATCTGTCCATTACTCCTGTTTTAAAGAAAGAAAAAACGCTGTCGTAACTATAGTCTTTATCTAATATAAGCAGCAATTCCCTGATACTTTCAGTATATGGATTACTTGAGAACTTTCTCTTATAATCAGAGAAAAATGGAATATCATAATCCCTTAAAACTTCCTCACATATAGGGCTTAACTCTTCTAACCGTCCGTTAATGATGGCGAAATCTCTGTAACGCTTGTTATTTTCGATTACTTCTTTTCTTATGGTTTCAGCCACTACACGGAGCTCTTCTAAAGGCGTGGAACATTTATTAATAAAGACTTTTTTATCATCCTTCTCATAGGACTTTACAGGGAAACGAAAGAGCTTATCTGCTATGGCACGAAGCTCATGGTCTTCCACAGTTTTATCCACGTCAAAAAATCTGATATCAGCCTCTCCTAGTCTGTCTATCAGAGTAAGATACATGTCGTAGCTTTCATAATAAAGCTCATATTCTTTAACTGTTCTTTTATCCCTTAAGATATCAGCGTCAATAGTAATGGCAAATGTCATACTTTCTGCCCACTTTTTTACCGCCTGAAGTACATTCATCTGAACTGCAGTATATCCTGTAAAATGGTCAAAATAAAATACTGCATTTCTTATTATGTTCTTTCTATCAAATATCTTTTCTTCATTCAGGATATCTGCAAATACTTTAAGGGTCTCTTCTGGTATGGAATATCTGCTGTTTTTTTCAGCCGAAAGGAATTCCTTATAAACAAGAATTATATCCTCTAATTTGCTATAAATCGCATCTTCTTTATTCAGATCTTTAAGAGCATCTGATAGATCCTCTGGTGATATGTCAAAAAGAAGCATTTCCGAGATTATGGATTTCATATTGTCAATAAACCCACGTCTTTCAATGCTTCCCTTATAAACTTTTAATTCATCCTTTAATTTCCCCAGCGCATAACGGACAAGCATGCTTTTTCCATATTCTTCTAAAGGCATTTTTTCAGTATGGCCTGCCTCTTCAAATATAAGATGGGCCAGTCTGTTAAAACCTAAAATGCTTATGTTAAAGAATCCAGCCCTTCCATATTTTTCTTTCATCAGGGCTATGAATTTTCTTTCCAGAATACTTGTAACCTGTTCAGGAACTATCAAATAATAATTCTTATCTGGATTTTCTATAGCCTTATCTATTATCTCGTCATACATGGCAGTGGATTTTCCGGTTCTTCCACCACCTGCATATATTTTTATCTTTCCCTGCATATAACCCTCGTTTTGAATTTTTCTGCTTATTTACTAATAATCATTATAGTATGTTTTCATGATTTTACCAATCACAACAATCATTCTTCTAACCTAAAAAAAACCTGATAATCTCCAAAAATCTCCTGATAGATGGTTAAATGTGACAATTTCTTCTTGTGATATGCGTATTTTTTATTTATAATGTATATTAGGTGTTAAAAGTAATTAATTATATAAGTCTTATATAATCATCTATTGTTCATGTACAGGAGGGGAAACTATGCAGAACACATTTAAAATAAACTCTCAGTATAATAATCTTATTAATCTGAAGGTTACTCCGGGACATTTTGCCACCACATCATCTCATATTAATTATATGATCGATCTTACAACATTAAAAGCAAGATGCAGTGAAGCAAAAGCTGTTGCCAAATCTATGGCTTCTGAATATATTGCTACAACTGTGGTAGATGCTATCGTATGTATGGATGGAACCGATGTTATCGGAGCATATCTTGCCGATGAACTTACAAATTCCGGTATCATGTGCATGAATCAGCATCAGACTATCTATGTAACAACACCTGAACAGAATTCTCAGGGACAGCTGCTTTTTAAGGACAATTTAATCCCTATGATAAAAGGTAAGCACGTTCTTCTTTTACTTGCTACCACTACAACAGGTCAGACTATCGATAAAGCAATCGAATGTATAACATATTATGGAGGTACCATTGCAGGTATATCAGCTATATTCTCTGCTACAGATGAAGTACAGGGAATGCCAATACATGCTATCTTCCATTCAAAAGATATAGAAGGTTATTGTTCATATCCATCTCATGACTGTCCGCTTTGTAAAGCCGGTCAGAAGCTTGATGCTATAATATCAGCAGGTGGATTCCAGGTTATTCAATAAATACTTTTTTCATTTTTTTCATTTTATTTTTTTCCTTTCATTTTGGCCTGACTTTTCAGGCCACAAAGAAGCCCACAGCAAATGCCGTGGGCTTCAACTTTTTTATTATTCTTTTATTAAATCTCTTTATTAAATTCCTCTGAAGCAGAAAGTGAATTTCATCTCATCTTCCACTGGAATAAGGAATTCCTCATGAGTTCTTGCTCCCCAGCTGTCGTCACCGCCAATACCCATCTGGGCTTTAGCTACACGGACTACAGTATTATGTATCTCAGGAAGCTCATTAGAATGCATAGCATTTTCCATCTCATGTGGTGTATATGGAAGTGCGCTGAAGTTAAGTTCGTCACCAAAGAACATTATTCCTCTTCCCTTATCATCTGTTACCATAGCCTTTCTTACACCCATCTTATTGCCGCATTCCTGTGGAACAAGATATTTAGCCATATTATCAGCCACTTTATTCTTATAGCATCCAAGACGAGCACCGTTCATTCTGTCAACATATGTCTCATCTGGTCCAAGTCCATACCAGGATACATTATCAAGATCTGCATCAAACTTAAACATCATTCCAAATTCAGGCATGTCTCCAAGTTCTTTAACAGCCTTATAACCAAGTGTTGTTTCAATAGTTCCATCACCAAATACGTGATAATCAACTGTACATTCTGATACAGGTGTTGTAGGCATTGAATATATAAAATGTACATTAACTGTACCATCTTCTAACTCAGTTACAACTGGTGCAATTCCCCAGTTTCTATCAGCTGTCTTAGGTGAAATATACATACTTGCTATCTTCCACTGTGCATAGCGAAGCTGCATTCCATTTCCGTAATCATTATCAATTGGGGCTCTCCAGAAGTTTGGAAGAGGCATAGCCTTTATTCTCTCAACTCCTGCATACTTATATGAGGCAAGTCCGCCTGTAAGCTCTGAGAAGAGCACGCTGAAGTTTTCTCCGTGAACTCCTATATTCCACTTACCATATGATATTCTAAGCTTATCACTGCATGTATAAGGCTTAACTTCTTTCTTTATCACCTTCTGTCCAAAGGCTACTTCATGTCCTGCCTTTGCCCAGAGTGTATCTTCCTTTAATCTGAAGGAAATAGTAATTGCAAATTCAGGACTTTCCTTAGATGAACGGCTTAATACATCCATCATCTTTTTTATTGTGTTAGGAAGGCTGAATTCTGCTTCACTAAGTGGCGCTACACTTATCTCTGCCTTTTCATCAAGTACTTCTTTACCATTAGAAAGAAGGATGATATGAGCATCGAATCTGTCTGTGTTTACAAATAAATTCTTATTGATTATCTTAAATTCGTCTTCATTAAATTCAACTGAAATGTTCTGATAATTGAATTTAACTTCCATCATCTTAGGTGAAGGTTCTCTGTCACCGCCGTAAACTATACCATCCCCTGAGAAATTATAGTCTGTAGGGCGTTCCATCATATCTCCGCCATAAGCCTGATATTCATTGCCATAACGATCTTTTGCATTAATTGACTGATCGATATAATCCCAGATAAATCCACCCTGGTATCTTTCATTTCTATCTGAAAGGTCAGTATATTTCTTCATGCCACCACAGGAATTTCCCATTGCATGAGTATATTCACAGCAGATAAATGGCTTATCCTTGTTTTCCTCAAGGAATTTCTCAATATTAGCAACAGATGTGTACATCTGGCTTTCCATATCACTTGTCTCATTATAAGATCTGTCATTGAATACGCCTTCATAATGAACAAGTCTTGTATCATCTAACTCTCTGAAACGCTGTGCCATATTGCGGATAACAGTACCGCCATAAGATTCATTTCCCACTGACCAGATAAGGATAGCAGGATGATTCTTATTGGCCTCATAACAAGACTGGATCCTGTCAAGAAGCATTGGCTCCCATTTTCCATTATCCTTTGGAACTATATAAGACAGATCTGCCTTCTTTCTGTTAAATGCATCCCATGATCCATGTGTTTCCATGTTATTTTCAGCTATCATATAGAGTCCGTAAATATCACAGAGTCTATAGATTTCTGAATCATCCGGGTAATGACATGTACGAATAGCATTTATATTATTCTGCTTCATGGTAATGATATCTTTTACTGCATCTTCATAGCAAGGTACACGGCCCTGAAGAGAGCTGAATTCATGGCGGTTAACGCCCTTGAATACGATTCTCTTACCATTAAGCATCATAATGCCATTTTTCATTTCAAATTTTCTGAAGCCTACATTTTCCTCTATGACTTCAGTAACTGCATCTAAAGAGTCCTTGATCACAACCTTAAGTGTATAAAGCTGAGGATCCTCCGCACTCCAAAGAAGTGGTGAATCAAAGCTTCCTGAAAGTACAGTATTATCACTGTTTATTTCTTTCTCACCGCTGATAATGATCTCATCATTCTTGATAAGAACATACTCAGCTTTTCCATTTCCTTCTGTCTTAAGTGAGATGTTAAGATCTGCCTTTGTGAAATCCTCATTTACACGTGGATCTACTTTTATATCATAAATACCTGTCTTTGGAATGTTATAAAGGATAACGCTTCTAAAGATTCCTGATAATCTAAAGAAATCCTGATCCTCACACCAGCTTGAAGCTGTAAATTTAAAGCATCTGACTGCAAGATAGTTATCTTTATCCTTAATAAGATCAGTAATATCAAAGTCGGATGCGTCGAAGGAATCTTCACTATATCCAACATAGGTGCCGTTAAGCCATAAAGCAAAACCTGATTCTACACCCTTAAATGAAACTATGATTCTTCCGTCCTTATATTCCTCCGGGCGGTCAAATATTAAACTGTAATCTGCTACTGGATTAAATCTTTCCGGAATCTCCCCTGGCACGATGTCTTCTGAACCATCCCAAGGATACTGAACATTACAATACTGCGGCTTATCATAGCCTTCGAACTGAATATGAGAAGGAACATAGATCTTGTCCCAATTCTCTGTCTTTTCTTCTGATGCATAAAAATCTTCTTTAGCATCAGTTATATTCTTTGAATAATTAAATCTCCAAAGACCGTCAAGTAACTTAACAAGTGAGCTCTGCCCTAAAATAAGCTCATCTTCGTTTCTAAAAGCCTTATGATCAGAGTGTGCATCTAATCTTCCTTCGCAAAAAACCTCAGGATTTTTTACATTCTCGTAGTTGAAAGCTTTCATATTCGACCCTTCCTTTAATAGAAAAGCAGGTCCACCCTGTGTGATAGATGGCCTGCTTATATACAATTCGACTATAAAAATTTTACTATATTGTTTCTTTTTTTATACAACATTTTTACGCAAAAAAGATGCATTTCTAACCATTAAGCATTTAGTCAGTTTCCTTAAAGTTCTACCAGCCTCTTAATGCTGATACCTTATAGCCTTGGAGCTTGCTCTTATAGTTTGCGCTGTTGATCTTCCACTGATATGGTGAAATACCAAGGAATTTCTTGAAATTTCTATTGAATGTAGTGGTAGATGCAAATCCGCACTCTATAGCAACCTGATCCATAGAATGCTTGGTCCTTCTCATTATAGAACATGCCTTCTGAACTCTTACAAGATTAAGATAATCCACTGGAGGCATATTAACATACTCTGCAAATATTCTTCTAAAATGAGTCTCACTAAGGTTACAGCTATCTGCAAGTTCCTTAATCTTCATAGGTTCTGAATAATGCTGTTCAATATAATTAAGGGCAGGCTTAATATGAGGGAAATTGTCATTAAGCATAGCATCATTAACTGATAACTCGTATTCCTTAGATGTTCCCTGTTCCTTCTGAAGACGCATGATCTTATAGAAGAGAACTCTTGAAAGACTGTCCACTGTCTCCTTAAAGAAAGGCTTTCTTGTTTTAAATTCTGAGATAACATCTGTAACTATCTCTTTCATTCCACTCTTATCATCTGCAGAAAGGACTATGGCATGACTTCCAAGAATAGACATGCGGCTTTCCTTCTCTGTCTCATTTTCAGAGTAGATCATCTCAGAAAGCTCTGCAAAATCTATGAATAAATATTCCCAGAAGCTTATTCCTTCACTTACAGTTTTGTGTGGAAAATCTGGTGGCACAATAGTCACCTGTCCAGGTTCATACTTTATTACCTCTTTATCAAGATAAAATGTTCCTGTTCCTTCATGGCATATTCCTATCTCAAACAGATTATGAAAATGAAGCGGATCTTCATCAGAACCATATTTTCTTATCCATTTGTCACCAATTACAGGAAGTATTGTTGTCTCTCTTGGCGGGTCATAAAACCTGAACTCCAAATGTTCGTTCTTTTTTCTTCCCATTGTTCCTCCCAATCATTTAGAAAATGTATTTTTGTTATTGCTTTATCAATCATTAAATAAAGTTTTTAATATGTATAACCGTTCTGTCCCTTCAAAACCAAGCAGCTAAGTACATATATTCCCCTTATAAATACCATTTCTTATGATTTTTATCCGTTAAAAAACTATTATTCTATTTTTCTTCCCGCCTTAACTCCTGTTACTTATAAATATTTATATTTTTACTCAGATAAGATTTATATTCATCAACCACTTCCTCAGGGCCGACAATCTTTACATCTTCACCAAGTCCAAATATCCATCCATAGAACTGGCTTGTTACAGCCACTTCCACTCCCGCTTTAAAATGATCTTCATCATATGGCATGGTAAATATTTCCCTGCCAAAGGTGTCAAATATAACATTTGACATATAATTTTTCGCCATCAGCTCAACTTTTTTTACCTTTCCATCAAACATCCTGAATCTCTTATCAGTATATGTGGAAAGATCTATCTCTTTATATTTTTCAAAACCGTCCCGGGCTTCATCTGTTTCCTTAACCCGAATCATCTTATCTACCCGGTAGTATTTTATCTTTTCTCCTTCACTATCATAGGCAATAAGATAATAGTTCTCATCTTCCCAACAAAGAGCCCATGGACTTATCTTATATAAAGCTCCATCTTTCTTATAAACTTTCTTTCCTTTTGTGTCCCACATAAAGTATTTGAAAGTAATCTTCTTATTATTGCTTATGGCTGTAAGTATGGCATCCACAGATAAAAATAAGCTTTCATTCTGGCTCTTTATCCTGTTTAATACATAAACCTGTCTGTTAAGCTGCTTCGCCTCATATTTAGAGCACAGATTATCCTCTATCTTTTTTATAAGATTTTTGGACTGCTTGGCTGTTATCACTCTTGAAGACTGAACAGCATCTACTAGCATTTTTAACTCTGCTAATTCAAAATCTCTGGATACTGCATGATATAAAGATTTATTTCCATCTTTATCCATCTTGATATCCATACCAAAATCATTAAGTGCTTTTATATCTTCATATATGCTCTTTCTGCTGGCGTCTATCTCTTCAGCAGACAGTTTATTTATTATCTCTGTCATAGTAAGACCATTTGCCTCATCTGTCTCCCTTTGAAAAAGCCTTGAAAGATAAAGCAATTTAAGTCTCTGGTTTTTCCCCTTAGCCATAATTTTCACCTTATATAAAACGTAAGAATTCAGCTACGAATTGATTCATATTCGAGCATGAAATCTAAATATAATATATCACAAAAAAGTCCCATGAACACTATATTCATGGGACTTTTTATGAAAAAAACACTTTTTTTCACTAATTTTAGTCTTAATCAACCATAAATTGTTAAATCCATGTCCAAAATGTCAGATTCATGACCTACACATCGAACAGCTGGCCATGTTTTTCGTATCTTGTGGTACGAACGATCTGGTTTTTTTCATTTACAAAAACAACCTTAGGTGGGTTATCTGCAAATTCCTCTGCTGTCATCTGAGCATAGCTCATAATGATAACCTTATCACCTTCAGATACAAGTCTTGCTGCAGCACCATTAAGGCAAATAATTCCAGAACCTCTTTCTCCAGCGATAACATATGTTTCAAGACGATTACCATTATCTACATCTGCCACCTGAACCTTCTCATATTCTAAGATACCGCTTGCTTCCATAAGTTCCTCATCAACGGTAATACTTCCTACATAATTCAGGGCAGCCTGTGTTACAACAGCTCTATGAATCTTTGACTTTAAAAATGTTCCAAGCATGTATATATCTCCTTTAAAACTATCTTACGATTAAACTGTCATCATGAAATTATCGATGAGTCTTACCTTGTTATCGATCTTAACAGCAATAGCTACAAGTATGTCACCTTCGATAACATCAATGTCTTCCATTGTAAGATTGTTAACTACATTTACATATTCTACTTCAGCCATTGGCTCTGATGTAAGAAGTTCGATCATCTTATTTCTTACTACTGAAGCATCTCTTTCTCCATCTTCAACTAATTTCTGTCCAAGCTTTATTGACTTGCTAAGGATAAGAGCTGCTTTTCTTTCCTCTGCATTCATATATGTATTACGTGAGCTCATTGCAAGGCCATCAGCTTCTCTTACGATAGGACATCCAACGATCTCAAGTGGCATATTAAGATCCTTAACCATTCTCTTAATTACTGCCAGCTGCTGTGCATCCTTCTGTCCGAAGTAAGCTCTGTCCGGGCATACGATATTAAAAAGCTTTGTTACAACTGTACATACTCCACGGAAGTGTACCGGACGTGAAAGACCGCAGAGATGATTTGTAAGTCCATTCATATCAACAAATGATACAAATCCATCTTTATACATTTCTGATGGTTCAGGATTAAAGATAAGATCTGCTCCTGTTTCTTCACAAAGTGCTGAGTCTCTCTCTAAATCTCTTGGATATGCTTCTAAGTCTTCATTTGGTCCAAACTGTATTGGATTAACAAATACACTGACTACAGTTCTATCATTATTTTCGACTGATTTCTTAATAAGTGACTGATGTCCCTGGTGAAGAAATCCCATTGTTGGAACAAGACCTACTGTCTCATTGTTCTTTCTCCAACCTGCTACTATCTCTCTAACTTCAGCTACTGTCTTAACTACTTTGATTGCCATATTCTTATCCTCTCTTTATTAGTCTATATGATACTCATTTTCACCTGATCAGATGAAACCTTATCAGTCCTCAATTGCAGCCTTAAGAATCTCTGCATCAATTTTATAATTATGTTCCTCTGCTGGATAAGTACACGCTTTTACTTCTGCATCATATGCCTTGAAGCCTTCTCTCATTACTTCTCCAACATTTGCAAAATGCTTTACAAACTTTGGCTTATAATCGCTGAACATAGCAAGCATGTCAGCATATACAAGGATCTGTCCATCAGTTCCTGCGCCACCGCCAATACCGATTGTTGGAATGCTTAACTGTTCTGTTACATACTGTGCAAGTTCTGCAGGTACACATTCAAGTACTACTGCAAATGCTCCAGCTTCCTCAAGGAGCTTGGCATCACGGATAAGTTTCTTTGCTGATGCAAGATCTCTTCCCTGAGCCTTATATCCGCCGAAAGCATTTATTGACTGTGGTGTAAGCCCGATATGTCCCATAACAGGAATACTTGCCTTTACAATAGCTTCAACCTGAGGTATAACTTCTTCTCCACCTTCAAGTTTAACTGCTCCGCCTCTTCCTTCTTTCATAAGACGTCCTGCATTGATAACTGCATCATATACAGAAGCCTGATATGACATAAATGGCATATCAATAACTACAAGTGCATCTTTAGCTCCACGGGCAACCGCTGCACCATGATGGATCATATCTTCCATTGTTACTGATACTGTATCCGGGTAACCAAGCATTACATTTCCAAGAGAATCTCCTACAAGGATACCATTAATGCCTGATTCATCTATAAGTTTAGCTGTAGAATAATCATATGCTGTAAGCATAGATATCTTCTCGCCTTTTTTCTTCATTTCCTTAAATGTAACTACTGTATTCTTCATACTTTTTCCTCCTATTTTATACACTCTTCAATTTCATGATAATCCCTGTCAGGATTCTTCTTTTTAGCTATCTTAAGTGTCTGCCTGGATAATTCTTTGTAAATGTTTTTTATATTACTTGCTTTTTGGCTTTTTTCTTCATTCTTTTCCATAGCATTAAGTGCATCTAAATGTCTTCTTATAGTTGAAGTATCTCCTCTTTCTATAGGACCTGTAAGCTGAGATACATTTCCCTTTTCAGCTATTCCAAGAGCATTATCTCTAAAGAGATTCTTAAGGGCTTCTCTTGCCTCGCTATCTGTCATTCCACATTCAGTCATAAGACTTGTAGCAGCTTCATACAAGCCACATACTAAATTGCTGGCCATTACTGAAGATGCATGATAAAGAGCCTTGCTGTCACTGTTTATCACAGCAGTCTTTAAGCCGATATCTTCTATCATATGCTTTAATGTTTCTAGATATTTTTCGTGTCCTTCAATAGTTATAAAAGCGTTGGAAAACTTCCTATAAGTTTCATATCTGTCCGAGACAGCATAAATAGGATGGATGGAGTAGCCATAAATCTGATGTGGCGTATCCTTAAAGATATTAGATGAAATAGAACCACTAGTGTGGCAAACTATCTTTTGGCCCATTCCGTGATAGGACTTTATCTCATCCCATACAGAAGCGATTGCATTATCGCTGACCGTAAGCATCACTAAATCACATGAATCAATAAGTTCTTCTTTACTGTTAAACTGTAAGGTACCGGTAAATTCGCTGGCAGCTTTTGAATCCTCAGGATTCCTGCTATAATAACCTGCCACCTGAAGCCCATGTTCTTTCATGTATTTACCAAATGTAAATCCTACTCGACCGGCTCCGATAAATCCAATCCTCATTCTATCACCTCCTTAAATTATTCATTAAAATAAACTTGAGGTGATGCTTTAACTTATCATCTTATTCCTGTGATACGTGTATCAGGTATAGTTTCTCTCGAATACCATCCGATGTGAGTATAAGATAAACCTATATAGAATGTAAAGAAAATATTGATCTTGTATCTAATAAAATACAAAATCTTTATATAAAAAAAAGAGGAATTCCTCTAAGGAAATTTCCTCCTGCTTAAATATTTATCATATACGATTTCTGACCACTTCTACAGAAGGAAAATCTTCATTGTCTTTTCTTATTCTGTCGCATATCAAATCTATCTCGTCTTTAAATTCCTCTTCTTCTTTTCCCACTTTTGCCATATACATACAAAAATCATTATTGGTTTTTATAATGATCAGATTAAAAAATGGCCCCAGTTCCTTTGCTTCAATAGCATTGCTTTTTTTCTTTACAACGCGGATCATTTTTATCTCTTCATATTTGATAGCTTTAACGCCACCGTCAAACCCAACAAGAATCTCTGGTGCAAGTATCATCTCTGTTTTTGGAAGGAACACTGACTCATCTGAATTTGCCTGCTCATCGATGGCTAACTGGGAATAATGAGAAATGCCACATTCTGGATAAACTATCTTTACGATATCTTCTTTTCCGCCACAACCATAATAACCAATCAACAATACGATAATCCCTGTAATTCCAAACATCAGTCCCAAAGGGTGATCATTACATAAAATATCAATCCAGACCCTTTTACTTTTTACGGGAAGCACCCTAAAATCTCTCCAGGTTTTAATTATTGACATCAAAAATAATCCTAACGGAACCAGCCCCCAAGCAAAATCCTTTAGAAACCTCACTAAGCGTTTTTTTACCTTTTCCCGTAAGAAGAAATTTCTATACGGCTGAAAAAAGTAACTTAGCATCATTATCATGTTTTTTCCCCATAAAGTTTTTTTTCGTAACAGAGACATAATAATGAATCTAATGAAATAATGCAAGTATAAAATAAAAAAGTGCCCTTATAATGGCACTTTAATAGCTAATTTTAGTGTTGTCTGCCAACGGTCCTCATGGGACAATATACAAGGTTTTAGTGTTGCCTGCCAACGATCGATTGCATCATCAACCGATAAATACATCAGATTAAAGTGTTAGCCATACTAAAGGAAGCACGCTTCCTTTAAATATAATTTATCACATTATTAGAACATTGTATACTTTATTATCCCCTAAGTTTCTTTACTGCTTTGTATATTCCTCAATAACACTATCATCTATACAATTCTTTACTCTTTTTATAGAATTAATTGTATATACATCTTTATTTCTTCTAGCACGTTCTGCTGCTGTCATCATTCTTAGTTTCCCTTCAAACTAGTTATTTTATCCTTTTATAATATATCATATACACAAAACAGAATCCAAAATAATCCCGCAGGCATTACTATCTACGGGACTTTAAATTCATATATTCAATTCAGATATTTATCAATTAGCAAACACCTTGAGCGATCATAGCTTCAAATCAGTGTTCGGCATAAATACTGAGGTTCTGGGAGGTGGTGTATATTACGTGTGTATTACGATTGACCTTTATTTCAGATTTATATCTATTATTTTGATCTTATGAAACCGGCTCTACCCATCTTGTAAATCTTATCATTCACCTCGAAGCAACCTCGAAATCACCTCGCAAATCTACGAAATATCCCCGAAAAGGATAAATTCTCTAAAGCCGGCTATTTCACTATATTTCTCCTCAATCTTTAAGATATAATCCATCCGACCCACGAAACAGCCGCGAAATACCCGCGAAACACCCACGAAATTTATCTAAGACTATACGTATGCGTATTGTCATACTTATTGCCATTAAGTTTTATTACATCCAACTCTATTAGCTTATTAATCTTATTATTTACAGTCCTCTTAGTCTTTTGAATCAGATTGGCTAACTCCTCAGCTTTTACCTCTTTTCTTGTACTTATGAATATAAGCATTTTCTGCTCGTCAGAATCAAGCTGGTTCCAGATTTCTTCTCCTATCTCATCACGGGCACTTTCCTTCTGCCTTGTGCTTCTCATCATAATATTATTCTTTAGTATGAGTTTTACACCCTGTTTACCTGGTTCAGTATAAATGGGTGCATCTAGGAAAAACTCTGCCATATCAGAGTATATACGCTTAACTCCTTCGTTTAACTCTCTCACATGTTCAAAATCGGTCATTACACGAGCAATTCTTGGATTTCTAGAAAAACTTGTAGTTCTTATATTATCTACCGTGACTATATTGGGCAGTTTTCCTGGGCTGTCTATTTCTAAACGATCATCAAACATAGCAACCTTAATATACTTACCTTCCATACCATATTCACGATGTGCAACTGCATTAACTATGCCCTCTAACCAAGCAAATTCTGGATATTCTGGAATAACAGAAAATCTACCAGTATTCGGATCAAGAGCATTAAATTCCCTAAGCTGATCTTTAATAAATTCTTTGGCTTTCCCTATCAATTTCAAAATAGGTTCTTCGAAAGATTTATCCTTCACAACATTCATTTCGGTACCAACTTTTTCTTCAGTACCCATATAGCGAAGAAATCGAACACGACAATTAGGATAAAATTGTGCTACATTTTCAGCAAATAGTAGTATAGCAGCATTAGTCAGATAGTCCTTTCCATTCTTTCTCTTCATAAGACCACGCCCACGTAAAATCTGTGCTGTATCAACACCAACTGCTCCAATTCTACTTTTATACTCTTCAATAAGCTCTTTATCTAAATCATCAATCTCCGCATCCTCATTAATTTCATCCTCATAGTGTCTGGAACCTTTTTCATATTCAAGAAGCTTAATATCTTCCCCTCTTAGCTCTCTCGTTTTATCGCCTATTCTTAGCCAGACAGTATCATTTGTCATATAGATAACTCTATCAACACTCGGAAAAATATGTAGCAGCAGAATACGATCCTTTTCACCCTTATAATTTATTACATCAAGAAATTCTTCCTTATACGCCGGCATCGGACGACAATAATCCTTAACAAGATTAAGAAAGAGATTAAGTTTCTCATCGTCACATGAATTAATGCCCTCAACTTTCATAGTTTTATCACTAATTCCTATAATTAATGTTCCTCCTTCAGCATTTGCAAAAGCAGGAATCCAAGGAGCTATATCAGATGGTTTTACCTTTACAGACTTCCTGTCAAAGAATTTATTTTCTTTTTTAGTTGTCATATATTCCAATGTAAGCATTGGATTAATTACAGATTTAATCATATTTTTATACTCCACGGTATATAAATAAATATCACTAACAACAAGTAATCTTTGTTGAGTTTACCATATAAACAATAAACTGTCATTGGACTAATGGTATAAACTTATTTTCTCTTCTTCAACGCTATCTCCAGCAGTTCAGAAGCAACCTTCTCTGAATGTATCCTCATCAGATTATCCCAGACGTCATCACGTCCTAGAAGATTCATACCACCATGCCATATAAGATCATTATCTATAACTGCAAAATGTTCCTCCACCTCATCCAAGGTTATTACATCTATTCCGCTTGAAATCATAGTATTAACCATGCTATGACAAAACTCTGTACTACCATGCCTTATTTCGTCTGGATTTGTTGTTATAACCGTAATTCTCACACCCGCTTCCTGGCGTTTAGAAATAAGATTTAAGAATCGATCTATCTTGTTTATTTGTATATCTGGGCTGGATATGATAATTCTACTATTAGCCTCTACTAAATCTCTTTCAAATGTATCCATATAATTATCGGATGAATATATTGCGTTTGCTGTCTGCTTAGTTGATATCATATCTGTAATAACAGTAAATCCAACATTTCTATATGTTCTAAGACGTTTTGAATACATTTTCTCAAACATGCCAATATGTGAATCTATATAATCATAAACCTGTACTTCTTTCTTTCCTGGATAATCGCGATTAAGGCGTCCCAGATATTGTTCTAATCTACCATCAAAAGAAACCGGCGCTGCAAGCATAAGCGTATCCAGCCTTGGGAAATCAAAGCCTTCACCTATTTTTTGACCTGTTGCAATCAAAATAAGTGAATTATCATTCGATAATTGTTGTAATTCTTTACGTATAGAACTATTTTCCTTATCTGTATTATCACCATACATCAAATACACTTTATCAGCATCAGTCTTAAGATTATCATATAAATATTTCGCATGTTCTTTGAAACGTGTAAGAATAACCGGGGTTCGGCCTTCCTTTACTGCAAAACGCGTATCATCTATGATCATATCATTTCTGTCGTTATCACCACTGATAAGCTTATACAATGGAGTCGGATCATTTTTATCTTCATATATTCGGACTGTTCTTGTAAATCTTGGATAAACAATATGTGGTATTCCTTGTTTTTCAACCCTTTCAAGTGCCGAATAAGAATGACGTATCGGACCTATAAGCATGAAAATCTCTTTATCCAACTGATCACTTCTTTTAGGCGTAGCTGTAAATCCATAAACATATCTTGCATTGATATTCTGCATCACATTCATACCTGTACTGGACGCTACATGGTGACACTCATCCATAATTACAAGGCCATACTTTTTCATCATACTATGGTAGTTTCCCTTAGCATATAAGGATCCTACCATTGCCACATCAATTATTCCTGTTAACGTATCCTTTCCTGACGATAATCTTCCTATTACGCTGTCTCTTCTTTTTATCCTGCCAGTTTTTGTTTTATATATCGGAGGTTCTTCATCTATTTCCAGAAATTTCTGAAGAGATTCCACCCACTGTTCCAACAAATCCTTACTCTGAAGAATAATTAACGTATTCACCTTTCTTTTGGCAATGATATAGCTTGATACAACAGTCTTACCAAATGCAGTTGCAGCACTAAGTACTCCATTGTCAAACGAAAGCATTTTATCAACTGCAATCTGTTGTTCTTCTTTCAACTCTCCATTAAATGAAACCTTTATAGGAATTCCCTTTTCTCTTTCATCTATTATTTCAAAAGGAATATCCGCAGTTTTACATTCTGATATTATCTCTTCACGCAGACCTCTTGGAATGTTTATATACCCTGACGTATCTCTTCCAAGATATATTGCCTGAAACTGATAATAATTTGATTTTCCCATCTTAAGTCTTTTATAAAACTCCGGATTATCAAATGCAGCAAGGCTTCTTATTTGGTTCTGCAATCTTGGAGCTAGATTAAGAGCATCTACATATATACCATCCGATAAAGTAATATGCATTTTCCCAACTACATCATCTTTTAGAAATGAATCTCGTTTCTTCCATGGCTTTACTCTTTTTATACTATTGTCAATCATAGCAAAACCTCTACCTTGAGATATTTCTGCCTGCCACTTTTCCATATAATACTTAATATCATTCAATGAAAGACGTCTCGATAAATCAAGTAATTCTAACCATTGGTCAGGGTAAGCATTCCAATTAGCATCAACAAATGCACTATTACCATTCTTCAAAGCACGACCTTGAAGAGGTAAAGCTATAAGATTCCCAAGACTATTTGCATTATCCTGACAAGGATACATTCTGTCATAATATTTGAATGTTTTAAGGTTATATGACATCATACCCTTATCAAGAATCATAAAACCAAAATTTCTCGCTATGTTTGCACTTACTGGTTCAGAAAATGAAATCCATACATGTGCGCCTCTACCTGAGCGTGACCTTTCAACCAATGGTCTTATTCCGTTTGATTCACATATTTCTCTTAAAGCATTAACCTCATCCTGCCACTCGTTATCAGCATTTGCAAAATCAGTCTGTTCTGATCCTTTCTCATGATTATCAAAATCATAAACGATAAATCTGCATGTTCCATCTTCGTAAAGAGGATACACTCCAATTACATCTGATCCATCTTCTTTATAACCAAACAGATGATTTCTTACATGATAAAGCTCAAGTCTTTTCCAATGTCTATTTTCACAATCATCACATTTAAATTTACTATTATTCTTCTTTGGACATAACGTATCCTTCCAAAAATTCTCACATTGAGGAAAATATCCTCCGTTCTTTCCTCTCTTTGCAAATACATCTTCTCTTCCCCAAAACACAGAATAAAAAAGCTTTACCATTTCATCTGTAATCCACCTGGAAACAATCCGTTCTCCCTGATCGGGATCATATTCTGAATGCTCTTCGATAATACTTTCAAAAACATCTCCCGAAGCAAAAGGAATGTCATTCTTCAATAATATATCTTTTAATTCATTATTTTCTTTTTGTAATTTTCTAACCAAATCTCTTAACGAATCCAGATTGTATGATTCAATATTCACTCTAATACCCTCATCATTTTATGACAATACAACTTAATTCTTCTAGAAACCATCGATACAACACAAACTAATTGTAACATATAATCTTTTGCTTAACAGAAAAAAATCCCATAAGCACATGGCTTATGGGATTTGAATAGTTCTTATACTATATTAGGTTTGGATTAGCAAACACCCTGAGCGATCATAGCTTCAACAACCTTCTTGAAACCAGCGATATTAGCACCTGCAACATAGTTGCCTTCCATGCCATATTCCTTAGCTGCATCATCGATGTTGTGATAGATACCAACCATGATATTCTTAAGCTTTGAATCAACTTCTTCGAATGTCCATGAAAGTCTCTCTGAGTTCTGGCTCATTTCAAGAGCTGATGTTGCAACACCACCTGCGTTAGAAGCCTTACCACAAACGAACTTAACACCGTTCTGCTGGAAGTACTCTGTAGCATCAAGAGTTGTAGGCATGTTAGCACCTTCTGCAACGTACTGAACACCGTTAGCAACAAGCATCTTAGCATCTTCTAAGTTAAGCTCGTTCTGTGTAGCACATGGAAGAGCGATGTCTACCTTGTACTGCCATACGCCATGCTCACCGTCTTTCTTCTCATGGTACTCAGCTGATGAACGCTGTGCAGCATACTCTGTAAGACGTGCTCTCTTAACTTCCTTAACATCCTTAAGGAGTTCTACATCGATTCCTTCTGGATCATAAATCCAACCTGTTGAATCTGAGCATGTAACAACCTTAGCGCCAAGCTGCTGAGCCTTCTGGATAGCATAGATTGCAACGTTACCAGCACCTGAAACAGCTACTGTCTTGCCTTCCATCTTATCGTTATGGCACTTAACCATTTCTTCTGTTAAATAAACGAGACCATAACCTGTAGCCTCTGTACGAGCAAGTGAACCACCATATGTAAGTCCCTTACCTGTAAGAACACCTTCATAAAGGTTCTTGATTCTCTTATACTGACCATACATGAAACCAATTTCACGAGCACCTGTTCCGATATCACCTGCAGGAACGTCCTGGTCAGCTCCAATATATTTGTAAAGCTCTGTCATAAAGCTCTGGCAGAATCTCATGATCTCATTGTCTGACTTACCCTTAGGATCGAAGTCAGAACCACCCTTACCACCACCGATAGGAAGTGTTGTGAGAGAGTTCTTGAATACCTGCTCAAAGCCAAGGAACTTGATGATTGAAAGATTAACTGATGGATGTAATCTTAAACCTCCCTTGTAAGGTCCGATTGCATTGTTGAACTGTACACGGAAACCACGGTTAACCTGTGTCTGTCCATTGTCATCTACCCAAGGAACTCTGAACATGATCTGACGATCAGGCTCTGTGATTCTCTCTAAGATAGCGAGTTTTCTGTACTGTTCTTCATGCTGCTCAACTACTGGTCTAAGTGAGTTGAGAACTTCTGTAACTGCCTGTAAGAATTCAGGCTGATCTGGATTCTTTGCTTTAACCTGCTCAAATACCTCATCAACGTATGACATAACTTTAATCTCCTTTTTACGAAAAATTTATTTCATTTAACGGAACGACTTGATTATACCTTGTGAAATATCGTTTGTAAATAAAAAAATTCAGTTTTTTCTATTTTTCTTTAATTTTATTTCGCCCATCCATGCTTTAAAGTAATTTTTTTAAGTCATTTTAAAGATTTTAAAGAATTTTTTATAGATTGCTTAGGTATCCCCCTGTTTCATACTTAAAAATTTTAAGTTAATTTTTGATTTTGCCTTGCAACATTATGACCGTAAATTCTTCACTTGTATTAATAATAAGATGCTTTTATAATTTGATTAACTATGCGATAAATTATAAAGCGAGGAAATAATATGAATATTGCCGTTGTTATTGCCGGTGGCGTCGGCTCAAGAATGGCTCAGGATATTCCTAAGCAATTTTTAAATGTTAACGACAAACCTGTACTTATATATACCCTTGAAGGTTTTCAGCGTCATCCTATGATCGATGCTATCGAGCTGGTATGTATAGAAGGATGGGAAGAAATCGCCAAGGCTTACGCCAGACAGTTTAATATAGATAAACTTAAATGGGTAGTAAATGGAGGAAACTCTGCCCAGGAATCCATCAGAAATGGAGTTTATAATTTAGAAGGAATCGCAAGTGATGATGATAATATCATAATCCACGACGGCATCCGTCCGATGATAGACTCATTTGTACTTTCTGATGTTATTAAGATCTGTAATGAAAAAGGAAATGCAGTTACTTCTCTTCCTTATAATGAACAGATTTTTAAGATCGATCCTGATGATCCTTCTTCCACCACTGAATACATCCCAAGAGAAACTCTTCGCCGTGTATCAACTCCTCAGGCTTATAAGTTCGGGCTTCTTGATAAGTCCTATCATAAGGCCTTCGAAGAAGAGATTGGAATATACGGTTCATCATATACCAACACTATGATGGTAGAACTAGGCGAAAGACTTTATTTTGCGGCAGGTTCAGATAAAAATATCAAGCTTACCACAAAGGATGACTTAGAGACATTTAAAGCTTATCTTTCATCCGGCCTTGATTCCTGGATCAAATAGCTTTTCGTTTTCTACATCAGGTAACTATTTATAATAAGGATTAATAATTATGAATTTAATTGATAATAAAGAATATTTAGAGGATGTTTCTTTAGTCGCTTCTCTTCCAATTGATTGGAATATGTTTAAAGATTCTTCTATCATGCTCAGCGGTGCTTCTGGTATGGTAGGAAGTTTTCTTATAGATGTACTTATGCATAAGAATAAAGAAGGTTTAAATATAAAGATCTTTGCTTTAGGAAGAAATGAAGAAAAGGCTAAAGACCGATTCTTTAAGTATTGGAACGATCCACTGTTTTCATTTATAAAGGGTGATATAAACGAAAATATAAATCTTAATGAAGACGTTGATTATATCATCCATGGTGCCAGCAATACCCATCCCCGTCAGTATTCTACTGATCCTGTGGGAACTATTACAACTAATATTATAGGCACAAACAATCTTCTTAAATACGCCAAAGACCATAAAACAAAACGCTTTGTATTTCTTTCTTCAGTTGAGATCTATGGTGAAAATAAAGGGGATACGGATCAGTTTAAAGAAAATTATCTTGGATATATAGACTCAAACACTGCCAGAGCTGGTTATCCTGAAAGCAAGCGCTGCGGTGAAGCTTTATGCCAGTCTTATATCAGCCAGTATGATATGGACATTGTCATTCCAAGACTTTCCAGAATATACGGCCCATCAATGCTCCAAAGCGACACAAAGGCCATCTCACAGTTCATTAAAAAAGGTGTTATGAGAGAAGATATCGTGCTTAAGTCTGAAGGAACACAGGTATATTCCTATTCCTATGTTGCTGATTCAGTTGCAGGAATCCTCACAATACTCGCCAAAGGAAAATGTGGCGAAGCTTATAATGTATCGGATCCTGATTCAGATATCGCCTTAAAGGATCTTGCAAAGATCATTGCCGATAATGCAGGAACCTCGGTTATATTTGAGCTTCCGGATGCTATTGAAAAAGCTGGTTATTCTACAGCTACAAAGGCTACCCTTGACAGTTCCAAGCTAAGAAATGAACTCTCATTTGTAACCGCTTATGATATTAAAAAAGGTGTAAACCGCACTATTGATATATTAAGGACTTTGATCTAATGAGTTTAAAAAAATATATGCCTTCCACCCAGACGAAGGCAGCATTCCATATTACATTTTTAAAGAATTTTTTTATATTCAAACGAAACATTAAAAAATTCTGTTTCTTTAAAATTCTGGTACCGCTGCAGTATAAGAAAGCCTGTCTTAAGCCTCTTCAGGAAGATAAAGTCATCTTCCTGGAGCTAAGTGCAGAAGAATTAAGTAATTCCGACAGACTTTTATATAATACCCTTATTAAAGATTATAATTTAGACGTTCATGTTCATTTTCTTCTTAAGGGCAGTGTATCTCAAAATGAATTATATAGAAGGCAGCAGGCATTTTTAAAAGATGCCGCTACTGCCAAATATCTTGTATATAACGACAGCTATAATTTCACTGGTGCCTTAAAAAAACGTAAGGGGCAGCACATCATAAATCTTTGGCACGGAGCAGGCGCCTTTAAAAAATTCGGATTCTCTATCGCAGAGAAAAAGTTTGGTATGGATAGAGATGAAATGCGCCGCTTCCCTCTTCATCCAAAGTATGACATCGTAACAGTCAGCAGTCCTGAAGTCCGCTGGGCTTATATAGAGGCTATGGGAAAAGAAAAAGAAGCTGACTCCGTAAAAGCTCTGGGTATCAGCAGAACTGACATTTTCTATGATAAAGATTTTGCCCTTGCTTCAAGGAACAGACTCTACGAGATATTTCCAAATGCCAGAGGTAAAAAAGTAATCCTCTATGCTCCAACCTTTAGAGGACATGTAAATACTGCCACCTCTCCTGATATGCTTAATATCAGAAGCTTTAAGGAACAGCTTGGAAAGGATTATGTGCTTCTTTTTAATCACCATCCTTTCGTTAAGAAACCACCTGAAATACCTTATGACTTAAGGGATTTTGCCATAGATCTGACAGGTCTCATGTCTATTGACGAGCTTATAACAGTTACTGACATTTGCATTTCAGATTATTCATCTCTTATATTTGAATACTCTTTATTTGAAAAGCCTATGATCTTTTATGCTTATGATCTGGCTAACTATTTTGACTGGAGAGGTTTCTATTACGACTATAACGAACTTACTCCTGGTCCAATATGCTATACCAACAAGGAAATGCTGGATTATATAACGCATATTGATGAAAGATTTGATAAGGCAAAAGTGAAAGCTTTCAGAGAAAAATATATGGCCAGCTGTGACGGACATGCCACCGAGAGGATCATCAGGGAATTCTTTGAAGAAAGTATTGAAAAATATAAGCGTGATACTCCTCTTTCAGGAGATTTCTCCAGTATTCCTGATTCTTCAAAGCCATATTATGACTACACAAATCTTATGTCATTCCTTACAAAAGTAAGAAATGAAGTTAAGAAAACCTATGATAAGGAAAAATCAAAGCCTATCGTGAAAGGCCGCATTTTACTTATATTAGATGAGTATTCAGATACAACTGTATTTCATAACATTATAAAACTTGCTCCAAAATATAAGAATTTAGAAATAATAGATGACTTCTCAAAAAATGACCTGAAGCTAAAGGAATATATATCCCGCCTTGCAACTGCAGAAGTTGTACTTTCCGCCGGAGAACCTTATATCCTTAGAATGATCAACCTTAGAGAAGACACTAAACTTATACAGATCCTTCCTGAAGTAATCTCCGCTTTTAAGAGCTGGAACAACCGAAAAGAAAGGCTCATCTCCTACAACAGATATGACTGCCTTAATTTTCCTATAAACTCAAAATACGATGAGATAATCACTTCCTTTGAAGATGAGAAAAACACCAATCCTGTAACCTTCAATTACCAGCTTAAAAACACTGGAAAGATAAATATGATAGGTAACATTTATACAGATATGTTCTTCGACAAAGGCTTTGTAAAACACGCAAAAGAACATATCGAAGCTCTTATTCCAGAATCTAAGGGTAAAAAGAAGATTCTTTTTCTATGTAAGAACAGGCCGGGACTTGGATCAATGCTATCTCACCTTCTTACAGAGATATATGAAGAATATGCCAGCAGTCACATCTGCATAGTTAAGACCAGCGACGCCAGTCTGATCCCTGAATATCTTCAAGGTTTTGCCATAAGCCCTAAATTAAGAGCTTTAGCTAATAGAAAAAGTATTGATCCTAAAGAACTGACATCAAATGACTATCGGATCAAAGATATCTCTGAGATAAGACTTCTCTCAGCGGCTGATATCATCGTCTCTGACTATGTAACCAAGGCCTTCAGCGTTCTTGCTACAGGTAAAAAGCTTGTGCTTTATACTCCTGATATTGCTACCTACCCAGATAAAGTCGAAGCCCTTATTGATTATGAAGATGAATTTGGCTGTCTCATCGCAAGAAACACAGCTGAATTCATAGATAGATTAAATGAATCAGAAGAAGAAACAAAAGAAAACGCAGCTATGATCAAGAATAAATATCTTTCTTGCTGCGACGGAAAAGCAAGCAAACGATTACTGGATCAGCTTAGCAAATGATTGTTCTAATACAGACAATGCCTATAGCTGGCATTGTAGCTGTTAAAAAATGCCCCCTCAGCACAGAGGGGGCATTCGCTTTTTATATACTTTCCTAATCTTCGGACCAGTCAAAAGCTTTTCCGACCGCTTTCTTCCAGCCTCTGATCTTCTTTTCTCTTTCTTCTTCAGATAACTGAGGATTAAAGATCCTGTCTATTCCAGCATTGACCATGATCTCCTGCCTGTTTTCCCAATAACCTGTTGCAAGACCTGCAAGATATGCAGCACCAAGGGCTGTTGTCTCCACACATTCAGGGCGAACTACTGTAGCATTTATAATATCTGCCTGAGTCTGCATAAGGAAATTGTTGGCAGATGCACCACCATCTACCTTAAGGCGGCTAAGGACTATGCCTGAGTCAGCCTCCATAGCATGAAGAACATCATTTGCAGAATATGCAATAGATTCAAGGGTTGCACGTATAATATGATATTTATTAACACCACGTGTGATACCAACTATAGTACCCCTTGCATACTGATTCCAATATGGAGCTCCAAGTCCGGTAAATGCCGGTACAACATAGCATCCATTGGTATCCTTAACTTTCTTAGCCATATATTCTGAATCTTCTGCAGAGTCGATAAGTCTCATCTCATCTCTGAGCCACTGTATCGAAGCACCTGCGATAAAGATTGAACCTTCAAGAGCATAATATATCTTTCCATCTATTCCCCAGGCAATAGTTGTTACAAGACCATTCTTTGAAAATACCGGTGTGTGTCCTGTATTCATAAGAAGGAAGCAGCCTGTTCCATAGGTATTCTTTGCATCACCTGCTGAAAAACAAGTCTGGCCAAAAAGTGCAGCCTGCTGGTCTCCAGCAATACCTGCGATTGGGATCTCTCCGCCAAAAAGATGTCTATCTGCCATTCCATAAATGTAACTTGAAGGAAGTACTTCCGGAAGCATACATTTTGGGATCTTAAACATATCAAGTATCTCTTCATCCCAGCAAAGATTATTTATGTTATACATCATAGTTCTTGATGCATTTGAATAATCTGTAACATGAGCCTTGCCTCTTGTAAGTTTCCATACAAGCCATGTATCTACTGTACCAAAAAGAAGATCTCCTTTTTCTGCCTTTTCTCTGGCACCCTCAACATTATCTAATATCCATTTTAATTTTGTTGCTGAAAAATATGCATCTATAACGAGACCTGTCTTATTTCTAAAGAACTCATCAAGTCCTTCTGCCTTAAGTTGATCTGCATATTTTGAAGTTCTACGGCACTGCCATACAATGGCATTATA
>JAFOIV010000090.1 GCA_017420535.1 Eubacterium sp.
CAGAGGATATTCATAATACAAAAGCGGAAGTAAACTATGATTCTCTTACTGGAACATTTTCAGTTCCAAGCAGAAGAGATATATGTGGAGATGATTATCAATATGCCTTTGCTCTGGATGAAAGAGGCATGGTTTTTATTGATTCCACGGGAGTTGTGGCTAGAATCTTAAGGAAGATAGCTCGTACCAAAAAGTGGAGAATGCCAAGTCTTGAAAGATTTATCTATGATTTCCTTGAAACAATAATTAATCGAGACCTTCATATTCTGGAAAGTTATGAAACAGAGCTGGCTGATATAGAGGAAGATATTCTGGATCCTTCTACTGAGACAGACTTAACAAGAGTAAATGAAATAAGAAATGATCTGAGAAATCTTAGGATACATTATGAACAGCTGGTGGATTTAGGCCAGGAATTCCAGGAAAATGAAAATAACTTCTTTAAGCATGAGAATACAAGATATTTCAGACTTTTTACTGATAGGGTGACCAGACTTCACGATTTTGCGGCATCACTTCGAGATTATACCATGCAGCTTCGTGATATGTACCGTACTCAGATTGAAGTAAAGCAGAACAGGATAATGACTATCCTTACAATAGTTACAACTATTTTTATGCCACTTACACTTATAGTAGGCTGGTATGGAATGAATTTCAAATATATGCCTGAACTTGATACAAGATGGGGATATCCGATAGTAATAGGAGTTAGTGCCTTTATCATATTTTCAGGATTATTATTTTTCAAAAAGAAAAAATTATTATAGGTATTTTTTTGTCATAAAATTATCACACTGAGTTTACATAAGATTGATTGACATGCGTAATGCATATAATATAATTATTATAAGAATTATATACTTTTGGCGGTTATAATTAGTGGAAAGAAATGATGGTTGTACTTAGAAAGGGATAATGCGTGTGGGGTTAACGCATAGGCTTAATTATGAAGAAAGGAAAAAGAAAAAGCTTTAATAAAGGTTTTACATTAGTAGAATTAATAGTCGTTTTAGTTATTCTTGCGGTACTTGCGGCTGTTCTAGTTCCTGCACTTTTGGGGTATATCGAAAAGGCTAAGACAAAGAAAAGTCTGATGCATGCAAAACAGGCATTAGAAGCTGTGCAGGCAGAATTAGTTGAGATATATGGAAGTACAACAGCAGTTCCACCAGAAGGGACGCCTGTAGTTTCAGGGGCAAGATGGAATACAGATAATTCTGGAAAGAAGAATGGGGACCAGGACATGATTGGAAGCCAGTTTGTAAAGGATGTGTTTAGTAATCTTGGTATTTCAGAAGATGAAGAACCATATTTTTTTATGGTAGTTCTTGGTAGTAATGCCTCATCGGAAAAGGCTAGTAATGATAAAGTTACTATTCATGATAAATATACTGTTTTCTATGCGATGTATAAGGAAAAGAAAGATTCGAAAATGTTATATTTTTATGAGGGAGATTGGTCAACAGTAAATCCTAGATATAAAGAAGGTTCTAATCATTCCAAGGAAACTTTTTTTAATGGGTATAATGTGGTCCAGTCTGGCACCAATAAAGGTAAGAGAATGCAATATTATTTACTATCATATAAAGGTAACGCGTATAAAAATGATACGGTAAAAAGCAGTCAATTTTGGTATGATGTTTGGGATGGTAAAATTTAATGCACATAGAAAGGAATAATGCGTGAGGGGCGGCGCATAGGGGAATATATGAAGAAAGGAAATAGAAAAAGCTTTAATAAAGGTTTTACTTTGGTGGAGTTAATCTGTGTATTGGTTGTCCTTGCGGTTATTGCGGCTGTTCTTGTTCCTTCACTTCTTGGATATATTCTTAAGGTAAATCAGAAAAAAGAGATTAACAATGCCCGTACATTACTTGAAGCAACTCAGGCACAGTTAGTTGAGTTATATGCTGCGCAAGGGGGACTTCCTGAAGGAACACCGGTTATTTCCGGTGGTCGTCGTGGCGTAGACAATGGTAAACCTAATGATGATTGTGATATTAAGGAAACACAATTTGCTAGTCAGGTACTAGATCTTGTAAGTATGGATGGAATAGATGTAACAAGTAAAAATGGAAAACCATATTTATTCATGTTTGCTGTTGGAAGTAATGCAAGTAAAACGGCTTCTAAAACCAAAAATAAAGTATCTGTTCATGATAAATATACAGTATATTATGCAGTATATATGGAGACAGAAAAATCATGTCCTTTATATTATTATAATGGGGAATGGAGAAATGATAATCCGAGACCAGACAAAGGAACTAAAATATTTGATGGTGATAATGTTGTTTTGTCAGGACCATTAAAAGGGATGAGACTTCAGTATTATCTTTTGGCCAATAGATCTGGAATTGATTTTTATTCGAATGGTAACAATGGATTCTGGAAAGTATTAAAAGATAAATCTTTATATAATTAACAGCTATCTAAAAATGTGAGGATTTATATATAATCCATAAAAGAACCCGGGTGCATTGTCACCCGGGTTCTTTTTACATAAGTACGTTGTAATTTTCTTTGTGAGCTTTCTTTATTGCTGTATCAATACACTGAACTAACTTCTCCAGCTTCTCTTCTGAAAGAGATGGAACATAGCATACATTATTTTTATCCTTTAAGAGATCATAAAGAACTTTCTCATAAACCAGGATGTTTTGATCCTCGTAGGATAAGATATCTCTGACATCAGATGTAAAATGCATATTTGGAAGAGAAGATGTGTAAAAATGTTTCTTCTCTTTATTTTCTGTATCCAGCATTAATGAAATATATTTCTTTCTTCCGAACTGCTTTCTTGCATTTTCAACAAGTACTTCAGGAGAAGCGTTGATCTGGAAGAAGATTGGATCATTTATCATGCAATCAAGTGCGATGAGAGGGATAAAATTATTATCACCAAGTTTCATAAAGTCCTCGCGACTTATATTGTAGCAGATGATGGTATCTGCCTGATCACATCTCTCGTAAGTCTCATTATTTAAAAGGACAGTCTCAAATCCTTTCTTATGAAAATAATTTGAAATACACTGAAAAATTAGAAAACTTTCAGCACTGTTAAGTGAAGAAAGAATTGAAGCATTATAAAATGCCAACTGACTTTTCTTGTTTGACTGATTGGCAGCAAGTGCTTTAGCTGCCGCGTTTGGAGTATAGTCAAGTAGATTAATAACCTGAAGTACCTTCTTCCTTGTTTCATTTGAAATTTTTACATCAGTACGATTGTTGATTACATAGGAAACAGTAGCGATAGACACGCCGGCAGCGTTTGCTACTTCCCTGATTGTTACTTTATCTCTTGCCATAATATATACCCCTCGACTCATAAAACAATTTAAACGTTTCACTCGTCTGTTATTATAAATTATTTTTTTATCTTATGTCAATATAACACAAAAGAAAGAAGAATGTAAATAAATGAAACTACTTCCTTGACGATTATTTATTAAAAAACTAAAATTATAACATAGAGGGATTAAAAAGTATTTAGGGAAATCTAAATTAGTTCTAAAGGAAAGACCATTATGAAAGAATATAATTTTGATGAAGTAAATAACGGACTTATGAATTTTCTTGATAAGAGTCCAAATGCCTTTTTTGCTGTTGATAATGCAGCAAAAATGCTTGAAGAAGCTGGGGCTAGAGAACTTTTTGAAAGAGACGACTGGAATATAATCCCAGGCAGAAAATATTTTGTTAAGAGAAATGATTCAGCTATCATTGCTTTTGAGATTCCAAAGAAGGATTTTGCCGGGTTTATGATTATGGCCAGCCATTCGGATTCTCCTGTATTTAAGATTAAAGCTAATGAAGAAATCGTAGTAGAAAATAAGTATGTTAAGCTTAATATAGAAAAATATGGCGGAATGCTTATTAACCCATGGTTTGACAGACCTTTATCTCTCGCAGGAAGAGTAATAATAAAGACTGATGAAGGAATCAGAACACGACTGGTTGATATTGATAGAGATTTACTTATCATACCAAGTCTTGCTATTCATATGGATAGAGATGCAAATCAGGGACATAAGATAAATGCCCAGAAGGAACTGCTTCCTTTATTTACAGACGTTTCTACAGAGGATAAGGAAGAAGATAAGGATAAGATTAAGTCACGACTTCTTAATATCATTGCTGCAGAACTTGAGATAAAAGCAGAGGATATAATCGATACAGATTTATATTTATATAACAGAATGAAGGCAGCGAAGGTTGGACTTAATGGAGAATATATCGCAAGTAAAGGATTAGATGATCTTTCATCTGCCTACGCTTCACTTAAGGGATTTATAGATGCCACTCCAGAAAGCAGTGCTGCAGTATGCGCAATATTTGACAATGAAGAAGTTGGAAGTGGATCAAAACAGGGAGCTGCGGGAACATTTCTTAAGGATGTGATCGACAGGATCAATGAGGTGTTTAGTGAGGTTTCATCTAAGAGAAGAATTGATAGAAGTTACATGATATCAGCAGATAATGCTCATGCAGTACATCCTAATTTTTCTGAGAAATCAGATCCAACCAACAGACCATTCCTTAATCAGGGAATTGTTATCAAGTACAGCGCAAATCAGAAATACACAACAGATGCAGTTTCATCAGCAATCTTTAAGACTATACTTGAGAGAAATGATATTCCTTACCAGACATTCTTCAACAGATCAGATATGCTGGGAGGTTCAACATTAGGAAATATAGCTCAGAGTCAGATCTCTGTTAAGTCAGTGGATATCGGTCTTCCACAGCTTGCAATGCATTCACCATATGAGACTCAGGGGGCAAAGGATACAGCATACCTTTGTTTTGCAGCAAAATGCGCGTTTGAAAGTGGAATTGACTACAATAATGAGGGCGACATTGTAATAAAATAATATGAAGGTTTTATAGTTTTTCGGGGGGATTACTATGGAAAAGAATATATATGAAACAAAGAAGGAAATAAGTAAACAAAGGGGCAAGATTTATCTTGCCTCCTTGTTCTTTATGTTTGGTGGGTTTTATTTTGTAAATGTATTTATCATGCATATAAGTATCCCTATTATACTGATAAATCTCGTTATCAGCTTATTATCTTTTGGTATAGCGATAGTTATATATAATATGATAATCATTAAAGAAAAAACTTATCTTCAGGTAAAAAAATATGATGAAGAAGCAATCATCTATCTTCATAGATTATCAGATAAATATATAAAGAGAACCTTTAATTCTCTGGCGGTAATATTTGTTGTTATTTTTGGATTATTTATAAACAATGTTTCCATGGTGCTTGGTGGAAGAATTCAGTATAGAGAAATCTGGATGTCTTTTGCTTCTATTTTTGTTGTGGTGGAAATACCGGTTTTCCTTCATATCAAGGATGTTTTATGTTCAAGACTAATACAGGCAAGGATAGATATTCCTGATCATAAAACAGTTATACATCATTTAAAGATTTATTGGTTCGGTTCGGCCGCATATTGGCTGTCTAATTATTCTTTCATTATCATTTTTCAAAGAAAAGTAAGATCACTTGTCGTTGTCTACATAATTCTAACCGTTATATATTGTATATTGGCTACCGTCTATAATAATACCCTTAGAAAAAAGATAACCTATATCAATCTGGTAATAAATATACCAAGAATTTTGATGTATATCAGTTTGGGTATTATTGTTGGACTGGCATTATATATGCAGAAGGATACCTGGTTTACTCTGGATTATATAACAAAGACGCCTAAAGTAGCTCATGTTGAAGATAAGATAACTTATAACGATGAGACGGGGGTTTATACTATAACCGCAAAGGAAGAGGACTTTAAGATACTTCAGCTTACAGACATTCATCTTGGAGGAAGTCTCTATTCTTATAAAGAAGATATGCTGGCCTTACAGGCTGTGTATAAGGAGATTGAATATACAAAGCCGGATCTGGTCATTGTAACCGGTGATCTTACATTTCCGGTGGGAGTAATGTCCATGTCCTTTAATAACACGGCGCCGGTAAGTCAGTTTGCTCAGTTCATGAGGAATATGGGAATACCGTGGGCCTTCACCTATGGTAACCATGATACTGAAAACCTGGCTACTGGAAGCAAACATGATCTGGATTCATTGTATAGATCCTTATCTTTCTATACTTCGGAAACACTTTTATATCCATATGATCAGCCAAATATAACCGGCAGAAGCAATCAGCTGATAGAATTAAGAAATGCCGATGGTAGTCTTAATCAGGCAATATTCTTAATAGATTCTAACGCTTATAATGGGGACAGTCTGAGTGAGTATGATTATATTCATGATGACCAGGTGTTATGGTATAAATCTCAGATTGAAAGATTAAATGATGCAGAGGGGTATACTGTTTCGTCACTTTGCTTTTTCCATATTCCTCTCCAGGAATATAAAACAGCATATGAGCTTTACGAAGAGGGAAGTGATGAGGTTACGTATTATTTTGGAGAAAATAATGAAAAGGTAAAAGGTAAGGTGTGCTGTTCAAAAATTCCTAGTAAATTATTTGACACCATGGTTGAATTAGGAAGTACCAAAGCAACATTTTGTGGCCATGACCATTATAATAATGCCTGCATTGAATATAAGGGAATTAAGCTGACCTATGGAATGAGCATTGATTATCTTGCTATGCCGGGAATTAAATATGATACCGCCCAGAGAGGCGGAACCCTTATCACTATACATAAGGATTCAAGTTTTGATATAGAGCAGATACCACTTTCCAGAATAGAAAGTGAAAAGAAAGATTAATAAAAGGTTAAGGTTTATAGAGTTTTAATATCTGTATTATTTTGGTATAATCACACATGGATTAAAAGTATATTACTGAAAAGGAAGGACTAAAAGGAAATGAAAAAAGGAAAAATCATGTCAGCAGTTATCTGCACAATCCTTTTTGCAGTACTTATAGTATTGGTAAAAACGGTTGATGTTCAGCAGATCGGGCCAGAAGGAACCAGCATTGGCTTTGCAGGGATCAATAAGGCAATGAATGAAGCAACAGGTCTTAACATGACACTTTATAAGATTACAGAGGTTCTTGGACTTCTTGCTCTTGCAGTTGCTGGATGTTTTGCTTTACTTGGACTTGTTCAGTTGATCAAGAGAAAGAGTTTTGCAAAGGTAGATCCAGAGATTTATGCTCTTGCAGGCCTTTATGTTGTAGTACTTATGTTATATGTGATATTTGAAAAGGTGATCATTAATTACAGACCGGTTATAATGCCGGATGAGGAACATGTTGAAGCATCATTTCCTTCATCACATACAATGCTTGGTTTTGTGATAATGGGAAGTACCTTTATCGTAATTGATAAATACATTAAAAATGAATCAATATGCAGATTGATAAGGATTGTATCAATCCTTATCCTTATAGCTATCGTTTTTGGAAGACTTTTCTCAGGGGTTCATTGGCTTACTGATATTCTTGGAGGCGTACTGATCAGTTCTGCATTACTTTTTATTTTTTCAGCTGTCATTGGAGCGTTGAACAAGAATAAGGGTTCAGGATCAGATGAATAGAAAAATGCAGTTATAAGATAAATATAGAAAAATCAAGGCTTTAATGGTCGGTTATAGGTTTTACCTATGTCCGGCCATATTTTTTATATATTTGTTTTATTACTGGTGGGAATGTTTTATTAGTGACATCAAAGAGAACAAAGCTTAAAAATGTAAGCTTTTGGAAGAAAATTAAAATGGCGATAATAGAGACTAAAAATTTGTATAAGACATTTGATATTAAGGGTAATACAGTAAATGCCTTAATTTTCTGGAAAGACCTACTAAAGGCAGTGTTATCGTTGATAAAGAGGATCTGGGAACCCTTAGTGATAAAGACTTACGAAAAAAGAGAAGTAATATTGGAATGATATTTCAAAGCTTCAACCTCCTGCAGCAAAAATCAGTAATTGATAATGTAAGTTTTCCACTGATCTTAAAAGGGGTTAAAAAGAAAGATGCAAGAGAGAGAGCACTTTCAACAAGTCCGAAGATCCTGTTATTAGATGAAGCTACCAGTGCACTTGATCCAAAGACCACTACACAGATATTAGAACTTCTTAAAGAGATCAATAAAGATATGGGAATAACCATGGTGGTTATAACTCATTCAATGGATGTGGTTAAAGCAATCTGCAATAAGGTAGCGATCATTGATGAAGGAAATCTAGTTGAAGATGGCTATGTAAATGCCATTTTTGCTAATCCAAGCTCAAAAGCAGCTAAGAATCTTATCAGTAATGTCATTTCCCTAGACCAGGCAAAGGAGGTGAGGAGTGTACCATTTTTAATACTCCTTATCCTACTGATCCCTCTTACCAGAGCAATCGTTGGAAAGAGTTATGGACCTACAGCAGTTATAGTTCCACTTACTATATGCGCGGCTCCTTATATAGGAAGAATGGTGGAATCCTCTCTAAAGGAAGTGGATAAAGGTGTTATAGAAGCCGCAAGATCCATGGGAGCATCCAATCTACAGATAATACTTAAGGTACTTATTCCGGAAGCAAAGCCTTCTTTAATAGTCGGAGCTACAATCTGTACAGGAACAATTCTTGGTTATTCAGCTATGGCAGGAACCGTTGGCGGCGGGGGTCTTGGAGATATAGCGGTTAGATATGGTTATTACAGATGGCAGACAGGAATAATGGTGATTACCGTGGCACTTATCGTTGTCTTATTCCAGATTTTCCAGAATGCAGGAATGAAGATAGCAAAGGTGACTGATAAGTTAGCTTTGTGGTACTTAACGGTAACTATGCTCTTGAGGCGGGGCTTTCAGCAGCAAAGGATGCTATCGCTTATGAAACTTCTGATTCAGATGCAGCTAAGACATACGTTAACCTTATCGCTGTAAAAGAGGGAAACGTGTGAGATTCAAATTCTGGCGCGATTCAAAAATAATCTAATGACAAAAATGTTTTATGTGTTAGAATTAATCCCAAAGGCTATGCAGGGAAAGGAAAGTATGACGATGGATATTGTTTGGACAGCTTTGGCAATTTTTTTAGGACCATTTTCAGGTTTTTTTATTTCTTTTATTGTACTTGATCTGGTCAGTCTTATCAGGGGAAAATTACATGGTTATTATGTGCGTGGTTTTTCATTTTTAGGGATTAATTATACTCGTGTAATCCAGGAGGAAGAATTTGCAAAAAGAAAGGTAGAATTTTCATTAATCCCTAAAATTTTCATGACTCAAAAACTTCCGATGGATACAAAGAAGGATGGGATACATGAGAAGATAAATGCTTTCTTTTTACTGGGGATTAATCTTTTGATTTCTGCATTAATCTTTTACTACGTTATTATTCCGGTGATGGGGGGGAAAACAGAGTTTGGGATAGAAAGAGATGAATATGTAAATGTGGTTTTATATCCTGCTATAATCATTGGTATGCTGGTTATATTTAGCATTTTTTATCTTTCTACAGTTTTTCATGTAACGAGTGGAGAGAATTCATTACTTAGTAGAGAATATTGCGACGAAATGAAAAAACTTCGCAACGGGTTTAGCTTTGACTATCTTAGTGTTGCACCTGAAAGAGTTTGTGGGGTGGAGGCAATCGATGGTATAAAAATAGCATATCTAACTATGTGTTTTTGTAAGGCTTTGTATATAAAAGATACAAATCAGATGGATGGAACAGTAAGATTTCTTGAGTATCTCCTGTCAAAAAATACTAGTGATGTAACAAAGATGAGCTGTAATGAAAGTTATATAGGGGCTTATTACGCTGTCCTGCTTTATTATTCATATATTTGTCCCGAAGAAAAAGCAACTCGATATTATGATGATATTAAAGAATCAATCGAGGCTGATACTGATTATAATGCAAGGGTTATTTTGGCTTTTTATAATCGAAATATTCTTGGGCGTTCGGACGTGGCAGCAAGGTTTATAAATCAGGCAAAAGAGCACCTTATGGTTGCAGATGAAAGAAAGTTTGTTCACGCACATCAGGAATTATACAGGGAGCTTATAAATGAGTTTGAAAACTACTCAGATACTGTTGATCAGATGTCACAATCTGTAATAAAAGAGGTGTTCTCGGAGAAATATAGATAATACGCGGAGTTTTAATATGTAAAGGAGTTAAGAAAAATATATGTTTAGGATAAATCATATTTTAAAGAAGCCGGATGAAATAGTTCCCTGGGGCGGTGAGAATAAATCTTTGCATTGGTATGGGCTTACGGATGGGCTCCTGTGGATAGAAGTCGGAGACAGCGTAATATATGAATACACCGAAACACATGATGATGAAATGGGTAAGCCTATTATTTATAACGATTATCAGCTTAGTAGATTTATGGAAGATTTTTTTGGTATATTACCATTTGTTGCTGAGTCGGTTCCTGATTATCTATACAAGGATATTGAATTGTTTTATGAGAGAATGAATAAGTGGGATTTGCTCCATTATGATCTCAGTGATGAAGAATATAATGAGTTTTATTTTGGTATATATGGAGAGTTGGATAATCCGATTTTTCTTAGAAAATTTGATTCAGGCCACTTAATTGGTGGACCGGATATTGGATGCGTAAGGCATGAGGATAAGATTAAAATATACTGGAGAAGTTGTGAAGATGAAAACAAAAAAAGCTTATGGACATCTCCTCAAGGCGTATATGAGATGGATTATGAGGAATTTGTAAATGAAGTTTTCCGCTTCTATAATGCTTTTTTTAAAGATATGGATAAGCAGGTCGAGAATGTAAAGAATAATGGAATCCCGGGAGTTTATGTAGATATAGAAGCTTTATGTCGTGAAAATGAAACAAGGAAAGATTCATTTAAACAAAAAATTGATATGCTAAAATCAGAACAAAAAGGTGAGACGGATTGGGACAAGAATAGAAAGCTATATAAAAAAATGCTTGATGAAAATGCTGACGAAAAAATATAATTCATATAAATTCAGCTCAGGATCAGTGCAACTGGGGAATATGTAATAATAGGGACAAAGTCAGGGAAATCCCATAAATAGTGGCTTCATGACCTTTGTCCCTTTGTTTTTTAGCGCGTTTTTTAGGTTATTGGGAGTGTTTTTTTCTACAATCAATTGTTTTGGTTATAGGCCGTGATCAAAGCAAAATCTAGGGGAGGATAATAACTATTCCTACTTCCGGAGTATGTACTTAGGTTGATGTGGTATAAGGCAGCTATTGAGAAGAAAATATCAGTGTCAGATGAACAATAGACTTTTTTTGTATGAAAGCATTAACGTTGATGTTTGTAGAAGGAGAAACGAATAATTGAATGATATATTTGATGTATGGAAAACAGAGGGGTTACCAGAACCGACTATCGAAGAGCAATTTGGAGCGGATGTGCCGGATAGAACTACACTTATTCTACCGTTGTTGATAGATAATCAAGACGACCTGATAAAGGGTCCTGAAAAAGGTCCTAAAAAAGGTCCTGAAAATAAGACTGACGAAATCAAAAAAAGAAGAACAGATGTATTTGATTTGTTAAAATCAGATTTGAAACTTTCTAAACCGAAGATTGCTAAAACTTTGGATCTTACTGAAAGACAGGTTAAAGATGTTTTTGATTATCTAGTAAATAATGGTTATATACATCATGAAGGACCTGCAAAGGGTGGAAAATGGGTTATAGATCGGGATTTTGAATAATATCCCAATAAGAATAGAAAAGTACCTATTACTCACGACTTACTCACGATTAAAAGTTAGTCGTGAGTAAGTCGTGAGTGATGCCTGATCTTCGACTAAGATCGGTTTGGAAAATAATATAAGAGCTCCTTAATAGATAAATATATAGAGTTAAGTTAAGGAGCTTCAATATTCGAATTAATATGTTTTATATTGTATATTTATTGTAGATAATCAGCCCCAAAGGTATTCTGGATAAGGATTGGGGCTGGATATAAGCCTTCCTTCATTTCAAATAACCATACAAACGGAGTGAAGGTGATGACAACAATAGAGGACGAGCTTAGAAAATGTGAGTCCTTTGTTTTTAGTGTTGCATTTTTTACTCTTGGTGGTATTACTCCGCTTCTTCAGACACTTAAGGAACTTGAAGAAAAAAAGATGACCAATGATATAATTAGAGAAATTGTTACTTTATTATATACACATAAAGAATTAGTAAGTAGTGAAGGAGTTCATAAAGGTTTCCAGAAGGGTAGTATAAATGAACACGAAAAAACGGAAACGTTTCGCAAGAGCGATGTGTGGTTTACCATACATGGCTCTATTTGTTTGATGTTATTATGATTATATATAGAACTATAGGTGCATAAGAGCAGTCTGAAAAGGCTGTTCTTTCTTTTTTGATATCGCTTTTTATGTTATATTGAAATCATATCAAAAAAGAATGAGGTAATCATCTTATATGAACAACTGTATTGATAAAATAAAATCTGGTGCAACGACTGCTTTTATAGATTCGACATATAAATCCAATGCAGCATATAAGCCTTCCTTCATTTCAAATGACCATACAAACGGAGTGAAGGTGATGACTACGATAGAGGATGAACTACGTAAATGTGAGTCCTTTGTTTTTAGTGTTGCATTTATCACTCTTGGTGGAATAACTCCACTTCTTCAGACACTGAAAGAACTTGAAGAGAAAGGGATTCCAGGCAGGGTTCTTACTACAGATTACAATAATTTTACAGATCCTAAGGCTTTGGATAAGCTGGCGGAACTTAAGAATATAGAACTCCGGATGTATAGAGAAGAAGCTGTGCCATTTGAAGCATATGAAACTGCTGATGGTGAAAAGACAGCAGTAGATACTGAGAGAATAGGCTTTCATACAAAGGGTTATATATTCAAAAATGATGGCACATTTACAATTCTTATTGGTTCTTCAAATATGACTCAGAAGGCCCTTTCAGTTAATAAGGAATGGAATACAAAAGTTATTTCAACTGCTGAAGGAGAAATGTACCAAACTGTAAGTGGTGCATTTGATAAGCTTTGGAATGATAGAAGTCATACTAGGACCTATGAGGAATTTATAGATGAATATAGGACAAAATATGAAACTATAAAGAGACAGAGAAAGATAGCTCTTGAAGCTGCTAAAAATGCAGTAGAAGTGGATGCAAATAGTAGCGAGGGAAATAGCCAAAATAAAGGGGTTATATCTCTTGAGCAATATAGGTTAAAACCAAACTCCATGCAGGTAGACTTTATCAACAACCTGAGCAAGCTGATTGATGATGGTGAGGACAAAGCTTTACTAATCAGTGCAACTGGGACGGGAAAAACTTATGCTTCTGCCTTCGGTGTACGTGATGCTCTTAATAAAATAGGAGCAAATGAACGTGTTCTTTTTGTTGTGCATAGAGAGCAGATCGCAAAACAGGCTATGAAGTCTTACAAAATGGTATTTGGAAATACAAGAAAGTTTGGACTTCTCTCTGGAAATAATAAGGATATGGAAGCTGATTTCCTTTTTGCAACTATGCAAATGATGGCAAAAGAGGAAGTAATGCAGCAGTATGAAAAGAATCATTTTCAAACGATCATAATTGATGAGGCACATAGATCCGGTGCGAACAGCTATCAGAAAATAATGGATTACTTCAAACCAATGTTCTGGCTGGGAATGACTGCATCTCCGGAAAGAACCGATGATTTTGATGTTTTTGCAACATTTGATCATAACATAGCATTGGAAATCAGGCTTCAGCAGGCAATGGAGGAGGACCTGTTATGTCCATTCCATTACTTTGGAATAACTGATTTTACGATAGATGGGGAAGCTATTGATGAAAAAACCATGTTTAATAAGCTGGTTTCAGATACAAGAGTTGACTACATAATAAAGCAGATAAAATACTACGGCTATTCGGGAGATAGAGTAAAGGGGTTAGTATTCTGTAGTTCCAAAAATGAGGCTATAAAGCTTAGCGAAATTTTTAATACTAGAGGATATAGAACTACAGCTTTAACTGGTGATGATAGTCAGGAAAAGAGAGAACGTGCAATTGAACAACTGACAAAAGATGATGGGGATGATTATCTTGATTACATCTTTACGGTAGATATTTTTAACGAAGGTGTTGATATTCCTGAGATCAATCAGGTAATTATGCTTCGTCCTACGGAGTCACCTATAGTATTTGTACAACAGCTGGGTCGAGGACTCAGAAATTCAACAGACAAGGAGTTTGTTGTTATCCTGGATTTTATCGGTAATTACAAGAATAACTTTATGATCCCGATCGCACTTTCAGGAGATCGTACCTACAACAAAGATAATATTCGTCGTTATGTAGCAGAAGGAGAGAAAGTTATTCCGGGAGCTTCAACAATACACTTTGATGAAATCTCAAAGAAGAAAATATATGCAGCAATTGATTCTGCCAACTTCAGCGATGTAAAACTTATCAAAGAGAACTATAAAAACCTGAAGAACAAGTTGGGAAGAATTCCTAAGCTGATGGACTTTGACAGGTATGGCGAGATGGATGTATTCCGGATCTTTGATAATAATACTCTTGGCTCATATTATAAGTTCCTTGTAAAATATGAGAATGATTATAAGATCAGACTTTCGGAAGATGAAGAGAAAGCGGTTGAGTTTATTTCAAAGAAGCTTGCGAATGGAAAACGAATTCATGAGTTAGAGCTTTTATCTCGAATGCTGGAATACAAAACAGGCTTGATAAGCGGACTTAAATCAGTGTTGAAGAATAGATACTCGAAGGAGTGTACAACGAAGGAAATAAAGAGTGTTATTAACGTTATGACAAATGAATTTCCATCTGGTTCAGGAAAGAAGACATATGATATGTGTGTGTTTATTGAGAAAGATAATGATGGTGACTATAAGATAAGTCAAAGATATCAGTCTATGCTGAACCACAAGGAGTTTTATGACATAGTTAAAGAATTAGTTGAGTTTGGCAGATACAGATATCAGAGAGATTATAGTAAGAATTACAGAGATACAGAATTAGTTCTGTATCAGAAATACACTTATGAGGATGCCTGCAGATTGCTTAACTGGGAGCATAATGAAGTGCCTCTCAATATCGGTGGCTACAAATTTGATAAGGAAACTAACACTTTTCCGGTATTTATAAATTATGATAAAGCCGAAGATATACAGGATACAATAAAGTATGAGGATCATTTTGTTTCAAGAGATTCTCTTATAGCTATTTCAAAACAGAGTAGAACTGTAGAATCTGAAGATGTACAGAATTTTATTCACGCAGTTGAACGTGGAATTTCGGTTGAGCTCTTTGTACGTAAGAATAAAGATGATAAGGCATCGAAAGAATTCTATTATCTTGGCAGAATGAAAGCAACAGGAGATACAACTGAATTTGTTATGGCAAATACAGATAAAACTGCTGTTGAAATAGGATGGAAGCTGGATACGCCGGTCAGGGAAGATATATACGAATATATTGTTAATGGATAGTTTTGTTGGAGGGACAATTTGGCTGTTTCACCAAAAGGAAAAAGAAAACATATTTACAAAAACAAAACCTATTATTGGTCAGTTAGAAAAAACAGTGAGGGAATCCTTCGGATCCACATCATTTCCGATGATAAGAAAACCAATCTGGAAAGGTCGATGTTTGATACGGAGCTTCCTGTGACGGGAGCTTATATTAATAAGCTATTAGATGGGGATTGTAAAAAGTGAAAGGAATATAACATGGGACGTTTTAAGATCATTGACATAACAGAAGCTGATTTTGGCTGCGAGGAACATTTGGATGGACCTCATGCAGTTCTTTTATTAGAAGATGGAAGAAGGTTTGAAGTAACAGAAGACTGGATTGCGGCAAACAAGCTTGAAGAAGGAAAAGCAGTCTGGGTCAGTGAAGATGGGCATGTCAGCAAGGCTATTGAAGTTGTGGCGGCGGTAATAAGACATGGCGATAAAATTTTTGCTACCCAGCGCGGATACGGGGAATTTAAGGATATGTGGGAATTTCCCGGTGGCAAGATGGAAGCAGATGAAGAGCCTCAGTCGGCACTTGTCAGAGAGATAAAGGAAGAGCTTGATACTGATATTAAGGTGGGAGAACTGATAAAAACAGTAGATACTGATTATCCGAATTTTCATATTACCATGCATGTTTACTGGTGTAGTGTGTTAAGTGGTGAACTTACTCTTCTTGAACATGAAGCTGCCAAGTGGCTTAATATTGATGAAGGACTTGGAAAGGCGGTGGATTGGCTTCCGGCAGATCTTGAAGTTGTTGATATGATATCTGGTGAAACTGAGGATATTTAAAATGTGATGGAACTTTGATCAGGCATTTGGCTGAGTTATTAATAATGTGCTGGAGCTTTGAGCAGGCATTTAACTGTTGGAGCTTTAAGAAACGATGCAGTCTGATAAGATACATTTGACATTAAGAGGAAATGACATGGGATTTACAATTAGAGAAGCAAGACTTGAAGATGCAAAAAGACTGGTGGAAATATATTCATATTATGTGGAAAATACAGCGGTATCATTTGAATATAAAGTTCCAACAGTAGAAGAATTTGAAAGACGTATTGAGACTATAAAAAAGAAATATCCATATCTTGTCTGTGAAGACGAAGGAAAAGTTGTGGGATATGCCTACGCGGATATGTATGGAGTGAGAGAGGCGTTTAACTGGTCCGCAACCACATCCATTTATATTGATAAGGATTACCGTAGAAAGGGGATTGGCTCTTTACTTTATGACGCCCTTGAAAAGGCGGCAAAAGAAAGAGGGATCGTTAATCTTTTTGCGGTGGTTGCATATGCTGATAAAGAGGATGAGAATCTTTCCAAGGATAGCAGTAAATTTCATACCCAGTATGGCTATGAAGAAGTTGGAAGGATGAAGTCCATAGGAAAGAAATTTGATAAGTGGTATGATCTTATTTATTATCAGAAGAGACTTTAAGTTTACATAAAAGTGGACCATGGAGCCAGGGACTATGGCTCATTTTTGGACTATGGTTTATTTTTGAAAGGAGACGAACTATGAATATTGAAGAGATTGCTAATAAGGCTGTTGAATTAAAGAGAAGTGGATATAACTGTGCACAGGCGGTGTCAGTAGCGCTGGCTGAGGAGACGGATCTGAGTCCGGAAAAATTAGCAAGCATTACGGCAGGTTTTGGAGCCGGAATGGGAACTATGGAAGCTACCTGTGGGGCTCTTGTGGGAGCAAATATTGTTGCAGGTCTTAAGACTGAAGGCAAAGGGACTATGGCTCATTCAAGAAAGCTGCTTCTTAACTTTGCCGAGAGATGCGGCGCAGTTACATGTAAAGACCTTAAAGGAATAGAAACAGGTAAGGTTCTCTGCCCATGTGACGAATGTGTAAGAAATGCAGTTCTTGCATATGCAGACGAGATAAATTAAGTGCTGTAAAATAATAGACTTACAATCAAAAAAATCTATCGGACAAAAAAATAAAAAAATATTAAAAACAAATGCAACAGATTGCGGATTATTTGCCACTATATAGTAAAGACATTTGAAAAGGGGAGTAACAAAACATTATGGATAATAATATTTTGAAAGAAGAGATAAGTTTTCTTGTGCAAAGAGCAAAAAACAAAGATACTGATGCTTTTGCGAAGTTGTACGAGATCATTTATAAAGACCTCTACAGAATGGCTTTATATACTTTGGGAAATTCGCAAGATGCAGAAAATGCAGTGAGTGATGCGGTAGTAGATGCATTTCTTGGTATCGAAAAGCTTCAGGATCCGAAGGCTTTTCGTACATGGATGTTCCGCATTCTGACTGCTAAATGTGCCCGTCAGATTTCAGAGAATGTAAAGTCCAGAAATCTCATAGGAGATATTACTGTAGAGAGAGTAACCGAAACCTTGATTTCATCAAATGATGAAATAGGCCAGGTGTTAGACAGAAGTATAGTTGAAATGGCTTTTCTAGCTCTTAATGATGAGGAAAAGCAGATTGTTACTATGACTGTATATGGCCAGATGGATTCGGGAGAGATTGCAGAATGCTTAAATATGAATAGAAATACGGTTCGTAGCATATATCATAGAGCGTTAGCAAAGATGAAGAAAAAACTTGAAGCAGGAGGGATTTCCTATGGAAGATAGAGAACTTGAAAAAAGATTAAAAGATGAAAATGTAGATATTCCTGAGTCATTAAAGCCAGAGAATATGAAAACAAAACTTGATGAAGTAAAGATGAAGGCTATGGCAGGTAACATTTCCCCATCAGAAGATGTACCTGTAATAAGTAAGAATGAGCCAAAGAAACATGGCTCTGCAAAGAAAATCTTATATACTCTTGGTTTGGCAGCTTCATTTGCCTTGGTATTTGGCCTTGGTTATTTTGCTAATAGCAAGAAACCTACCAATGATAAGAAGAGTCCGGAACAGACTGAAACAGTTGATAAAACCGGTGAAGATGATACTAAAGAGGAGGGAATACCTCATATTTCAAATGGCTATGAGAAGAGCTATAAGGCTTTATCACGTATCAAGGATTATTACTATGGAAGATATGATAAAAACATCGTATTTGAAGAGACTGCAGATGAAGCAAAGAATTCTACAACAGGAGCTCTTAATAAGGGAGGCACAGATAAACTGACACCTGGTGTAACTCCTTCTTTCACAGATACAAATGAAAGAACTGAGGGAGTTCATGAGGATGATGTTATAAAGACAGATGGTAATTACATTTATGTATATAATTCCTCAAGAGAAAAGGTTGAAATCTATTCAGCAAAGAATGGAAAGACTGAACTTCAGTCAAAGATAAATCTTGTATCATTAGATAGTTATGATTCAAATATCTATGTTGCAGGGGACAGACTTATCACTATTGGCTACAGAGAAAAAGATAGTGTTTCTTCAACTGCATGGGTAGATAATAATGAAACAGTTGTAATGATCTATAACATTAAAGACAGGACAGAGCCAAAGCTTATTGAGTCTGTTTCTCAGGACGGTTCATATTCTGAATCACGACTGGTAGATGGATATTTATATGTATTCTCCAATTATTATGTTAATACAAATGACATGGACGAAAATGATCCGGAAACATATATTCCAACTGCAGACGGCAGCCTTATTCCAGATGATGACATTTATGTAATTGATAACTGCATCAGCCAAAGTTATACAGTTATCAAAGCTATTGATATAGAGGATGCAACAGTAGTAAGTAGGAAGGCTTTCCTTGGAGGTTCAGATCTTTGCTATGTTAGCCAGGACAATATTTATCTTATAGATTCATATTATAATTCTTCTTCATTTTCTCTTATTGATAAGTCAGGTATCGTAAGAGTAAGCTATAAGGATGGAAAACTTAAGACAGAAGCTAAAGGAACATTTGCAGGATATGTTAAGGATCATTATTCAATAGACGAAGCAGATGGTTATGTAAGAGTTTGCTCAACATATTACAGCAATGCACAGAAAAATGCAGTTTATGTGCTTAATATGGATCTTGAAAAGGTAGGAGTATTAAAGGGAATTGCTAAAAATGAAACTATCAAGTCCGTCAGATTTATGGGGGACACAGCCTATATGGTAACATTTAGACGTACAGACCCACTCTTTGCTGTAGATCTTTCAGATCCAGAAAATCCTGAGATCATTGGTTATATAAAGCTTCCTGGATTCTCTGATTACTTACAGCCATACGGCGATAATCTTCTTTTAGGAGTTGGATTCTCGGCTGATGAAACAACAGGAAGAACAAGCTGCATAAAGTTATCAATGTTTGATATTTCTGATCCAACAGATATAAAAGAATTAGCAACCAAGGAACTTCTTGATTATAATCATTCAGGAGTAATCGATAATACAAAGAATTTCATGTTTGATAAGGAATCAGGACTTTTCGGAACAACCTTCTATTCAAATTATTACTACAATGAAGATGAGAAGGATTATACCAATTATGGTATATATACTTACGATGAGAAGAAAGGATTTGAATTAAAATTAGAGGCAAAGCTTGGAGAATCGTCATCTTATGGTTATGATAATTCACCTTACTATACAAGCGTTGCTACAAGAGGCATGATAATAGGCGATTACGTTTATGTAGTAACAGCAGACGGAGCAATCCAGACTTTCGACAAAACAACATTTAAGCAGGTTCAGTAACCTTAAAGATCACTCTCCCAAAGGGCTAAAATCAGAGCCCTTAGGGGGAGTTTTTTAGTGCATTTTTACCAATAAAATGATAAGATACATGTATCAGGAATGAAAATTTGAGGAGGGTTATTATGGATAAGGATATTGCCGGAATTAAGCCGGGTTATGGCCTGGGGAGACAGATGATGTATGGCATGGCCGAGTTTTTTAATGGCGGTGCATTTGTTATCATTGGAACCTATTTTACAGTGTTTCTTTCTAATGCTTTTGGTATGCCTACTGCACTAGCTGGAAGTATTCCACTGGTAGGAAAAATATGGGATGCCATAACTGATCCTATCATGGGAAATATCACCGACAGGACAAGATCAAAATTCGGTCCGAAGAGATTCTATATGCTGATCGGAGCCATCCTTTCGGCTATCACCTTTGTCCTTCTTTGGACAGCAATACCAACTAAGAATATGACAGCACTTTATATCTACTACTTATTTATGTTCTGCCTTTTTTCGACAGGATTTACTGTGCTGGTGGTGCCATATAACGGACTTCTGCCTGATATGATGGACGATTATAAATTAAGATCAAAATTCTCAAATGTAAGAATGATCTGGTCTACACTGGGTTCTATGGCAGCGGGCATTGTTCCGACTCTTTGCATTAAAGAAACCAATAATAAAATGCAGTATTTTGAAGTTGCAATTCTTTTTGGATTTTTATTCTTTATAACTTCTATTGTTACTTTCCTTGGAACCTGGGAAAAGCAGAAAGAACCGGTAAATTCCAGCACAAGAGATGCTTTTGAACAGGCAATAAGTGTGTTTAAGAACCGAACCTTTAGACTTTTTATAGGAATCTATCTTACAGGCCAGTGTGCTACTGATTTTGTATCAGGTATGGCAGTTTATTATGTAACAGAAGTTTTAAATGGATATCAGAACAATTATTTTGTTTACCTTATGGGGGTTCTTCTTATTACTCAGCTGGTGGGTATGCTTATATGGGGACCTGTTATGGCCCGTACTTCTAAGAGAACTACCATCCTCATTGGTGCACCTGTAAGACTTATTGGTACTTTGGGACTTTTATTCTTTTCTTATGAAGGGGCAAGCATTGTCATAGTCCTTATTCTTACAGGACTTATAGGAATAGGAAATGCTGCCACACTTACCAGTATTTTTGCTATAATGGCAGATATGGCGGATGTGGATCTGCTTATTACATCTATATCAAGACCGGGAACAGTATCCGGAATGGCAACATTTGCAAGAAAGGTATCTGCGGGAGTATCTGTTGGTGTAATAGGAATCCTCCTGGGAGCTGTAGGTTATGATTCAGGTCTTGCCAATGCGGGCGTAAGACAGTCATTAGCAACAGCTAAGGGAATAGGACTGATATATGTTATAGCGCCGGCGGTACTGATAGTGGTATTATTTTTCCTGGGATATATATTCCCACTCACAGCCAAGGAATTTGCAGTGATAAAGACTGAGATCCTTAGAAGACAAGGGGAAGAGACTTCTGTAGCAACAGATGAAGAAAAACATATATGTGAGAAGGTAACCGGATTTAGTTATGATAAACTTTGGAATAAAGACAATGCCAAAGTTTTTGGAAATAAATAGAAAGAAGGATATTGATATGAAAAAGCCTTTAGTTTGGGCACACAGAGGTGCCAGTGGATATGCACCGGAGAATACACTTCCGGCTTTTAAGATGGCGGCGGATATGAAGGCGGATGGAGTTGAGCTGGATGTTCAGCTTACTAAAGATGGCGAGATCGTTGTATGTCACGATGAAACCATTGATAGAACAAGTAATAACAAGGGACTTATTATGAATTATACCCTTGAGGAATTAAAAAAGATGGATTTTTCCTATGGAAATGAAGCTTACGAGGACACTAAAATTCCTCTTATGAGTGAAGTTTTCGAACTCCTTAAGGATACTGGACTTACTATAAATATAGAGTTAAAGACAGGAATCATTTTCTATGATATTGAAGAAAAGATTGTGGAGATGACTCATAAATATGGCTTTAATGACAGAGTTATCTATTCTTCTTTTAACCATAGTTCGGTTTTAAAGATCAAAGAGATAGATTCCACTGCCCGTACAGGATTTCTCTATGCAGACGGTCCTATAGATATGCCGGGATATGGAGCGCGTTACAAGGTTGATGCTCTTCATCCAGCAGGATATAATCTTAGATTCCCTAATTTTATGGAGGAATGCAGGGAGAAAAATCTTGATGTAAATGTTTGGACTATCAATAAAGAATGTGATATAAAGGAGTGCATTACAAGGGGAGTAAATGCTATTATCACTAATTATCCAGAGAAGGCGAGAAAGATCATAGATGGAACAGTTTAAGGTTATAAAGGAAAATGATTTAGAATTAAAGGAATACCTGCCAAATGGTATCAAGATCTACTCTGAAAGCGAATTCCTTGACAGAATGGCTACAGAGAATAAGTTCTGGAGAGATACCTTTGTAAAAGGGGGATATTTTAACAGCTTTAATAAAGCAAAGATAAGATTTTATTATGCTATCCCAAAGGAAGCAAAGAAGGTAGTCGTAATAGTACATGGCTTCTGTGAATTCTGGGGGAAATATCATGAACTTGCGGAATATCTTTATAAGGGAGGATATGGCTTCTTCTTTTTAGAACAAAGAGGTCATGGACTTTCTGAAAGAGAAGTTAAAGATATAGATACGGTCCATATTAATAATTTCCTGGATTATGTAAGGGACTTAAAGAGATTTATGGACAAGGTAGTTATTCCTAAATCAGAGGGAAGGGAAGCGGTGCTTTTCGCTCATTCCATGGGTGGCGCAGTAAGTACCCTGTTTATGGAGAAGTATCCGGATTATTTTAAGAAGGCAATCCTTTCTTCGCCGATGATGAAACTTAGAACAGGAAAGATACCGAAAGCTGCAATTGATGCTCTCAGTGTTTATGTTAAAGTTACAAAGAAGCAGGAAGAGTTAGCTTTCAATCAGTCTCATTTTGACCCTACTCCTATATTTGAAAAGAGTTCTACTTTATCAAGGCCGAGATATGATTATCTCTTTGATCAAAGACTTCTCGATGATCATTATAAGACCTATGGCGGAACATATAAGTGGGAGATCGAAAGTATCAAGGCTGGCAGGATGCTTCTTAAATATCTGCCAAGGATAAAGACTGAGGTTGTTATATTTCAGGCGGGAAAAGATCACCTGGTTGATGTGGAAGGATATACAGACACGGTTTTAAAGAATCTAAAGGGAGTAAGGATATATAGATATGAAGACTCAAAACATGAAGTCTTTAATTCAACTCCTAAGATAATATATGACTTCTATAAGAGATTCTTTGAGGAACTTAACTAAAAATATTGCTTTAAATACGTTTTTAGGATAAACTTAAACGTGAATGTATCCAGGGAGGATTTTAAAATGAATTTTAAAAGATGGTGGAATAGACTTCATCATATTTATAAAATAGTTTTCGTTGTTGCATGTGTATGCGTATTTTCAATTTTCATGCTTTTAATAATAAATGCTACCGGCCATGGGGCATCTAAAGATGATAAGGTTAAGGCTTCGGCAACGGAAGAAAAGACAGAAGAAGCTTCTGTTACAGAGGAAGTTACTACTGAAAAGCCAGCCACTGTAGATGTATTACTTGCCAGCAGTACAGATTCAGAGCTGATCAAGAAAGTAAATTCTCGTTCAAGTGAACTTGAATGGATCAAGAATAATAGCAGTATGTTCCCAGAAGGCACTTATGAAAGAGCTTCCAATAATCCTGAGTTTATAGCATTTTTATATGAATATGGAACAACTAATAATCCTGGAACTTCAGACACAACTCTTAGGGAAGATGATTATGATCCATATAATAATATAAGACTTTATCAGTGGGATAAGAGATGGGGATATAAGCCATATGGCGATCCTAATAATAAAACAGATATTATCGGAATAAAGGGAAGTGCTCCAACAGCTCTTTCTATGGCGATAATCGATCTTTCAGCTGACACTTCAGTTACACCTGATGTTATAGCCAAGTATATAGTCAGTGAGAAGGGTTACAATCAGTTCCTTGGAACAGACATTACAATGATCGAAGGGGTTTCTCTTAATTATGGACTTTCCTGCGAAACATTAGAAGTATCAGACAAGGTGTTTAAAGAAGCTCTTGGTGCTGGAAAGGACATCATCCTTAGACTTGGAGATGGAAATAATACAGATGGCGGTCATTTCGTCATCATTACAAGTGTAAATGAAGAAAATAATGAGAATTATTATACTATCCATGATCCATATAGTCAGGCTAACAGCATGAAACAATGGAAGTTTAAGGAATTTTCACAGAGTATAACAGGCAGCTGGGCTATATCTAAAACTCAAGGAAACTCTGAGAGTAGTACAGAGGAGTAAAAATGATGTATAACACAGTATTACGAAGAAAATCTTTGTTAATATTGTGCAAAATGATTCCTAAATACATTCAAATTCGATCTTTTATAGTGAAAAAAAGAGAAAATTATTGATTTTCTTGAAAAAAGTTGAAATTACGTTTAGAATCTGATACATAAAAGACTATTTAATTTTTACAGCGTGGGTAACAGTATTTTTTTTGGAGGAATGGTAAAATGGCAGTTAAAAAGACTAGTGTAGACGATCTTGCTAAGAAGGTTGCAGCAGCAACAGCACCTAAGGCTGAAGCTAAGAAGCTTGCTGATCCAAAGGTAGAGAAAAAGGTGGAAGTTAAGGCAGAGGCTCCAAAGGCTGAAGTAAAGAAAGCTCCAGCAAAGAAAGAAGCTCCAGCAAAGAAGGAAACAGCTAAGGCTGAGAAGAAGCCAGCAGCAAAGAAGGCAGCTCCAGCAAAGAAGGAAGCAGCTAAGGCTGAGAAGAAGCCAGCAGCTAAGAAGGCAGCTCCAGCAAAGAAAGCAGCAGCTAAGAAGGCTGAGCCAAAGGTTGAATTACACATTCAGTATCAGGGTGGAGATGTTAACATGAGCGATATCGAGGCAAGAGTAATTGAAGACCTCGGTGGAAAGAAGCCAACTCAGCTTAATATTTATTATCAGCCAGAAAATGGTATGGTATATTACACAGCAAATGATGTTAAGGGAGAAATCCATTATTAATTAATAAAAATAAACCCAGGTGCATGACACCTGGGTTTTTTTATGGGTGCGCCCTGAGGCGCTGATCTATATTGGCTTTAGTTTTATTCTTCAGTTGCTCCACGGAATTCAATTATAGGAGAACCTTTGCCGTTGATATAGTCTCCTGTAATAGTTACTCTTCCGATATTGTCATCTTTAGGTATCTGATACATGATATCTAACATGAATTTTTCTATTATAGATCTGAGAGCTCTGGCTCCGGTCTTTCTCTTTGCAGCTTCTTCTGCGATAACTTCGTAAGCTGAATCATCAAATAAAAGTTCAACTTCATCCATGCGAAGAAGTTTCTGATACTGCTTTATTATTGAATTCTGAGGCTCTTTTAAGATCCTGATATACATATCCTTATCTAAGGCGTCCAGAGAGAAGAGTACAGGAAGTCTTCCGATAAATTCAGGTATCATACCAAATTCACGTAAATCTTCAGTAGTAACTTTAGAAAGGATATGTGGATCATTATCATATTCATCTTTAAGTGGTGCGCCGAATCCGATAGATGATTCATGAGTAAGACGCTGCTTTATGATACCTTCTAAGTCTGGGAATGCACCACCACAGATAAATAAAATACCTGAGGTATCCATCATGGTTGTTGGAGTCATGGCATTTTTAGAACCAGAACCAATAGGTACTTCAACCTCACTTCCTTCTAATATCTTAAGAAGACCCTGCTGAACTGATTCGCCGCTTACGTCACGGGAACGCTGTTCCTGCTTCTTAGCCAGCTTATCGATCTCATCTATAAATACGATTCCTTTTTCAGCCTTTTCCACATCATTTCCTGCAGCTGAAAGAAGTTTTGATAATACGCTTTCAACGTCATCACCGATGTAACCGGCTTCTGTAAGAGAAGTAGCGTCTGTTATGGCAAGAGGCACCTTAAGTAATTTAGCTATAGTCTTTACGATATATGTCTTACCTGAACCTGTAGGTCCCACCATGAGCATGTTTGACTTCTCAATCTCTACTCCATCTTCAACCGCGCCTTTTTCCTTTTCAGAAAGGACTCTCTTATAATGGTTATAAACTGCAACAGAGATAACTTTCTTTGCATATTCCTGGCCTACTACATGTTTGTCTAATTCGGCTTTTATCTTATGAGGAGCTGGAATATCCTTTAAAGTAAGTTCCTTCTCTTCTTTTCCTTCTTTCTCATCCTTCGGCTTTTTCTTTTTTACTTTATGCTTATCGGAAATGTCATTTGCCTGGAACATATTTCCAAAATCGAAATTTGAAAGGCTGTTAAGGTCGAACATCTTAAATGGATGATTCTGGAATGAATTGAGAGTCTTCTGAAGACAGTCATTACATACATATAAGCCTTTTGAAAATTCAATCAAAGGTCCTGTTTCTGATTCAGGACGGCGACACATATAGCAATATTTTTCATATTCATCTTTGTCGTTGGATGAATCATTTATCTTATCATTTATATCAGACATAAAATCCTCCGTATCAATCGGCTGGTGCCGACATTAAATCCCTAAGTTTTTTAAACCTAAGGTAAATTCTGTAAAAACACCTAGATATTATAACAGAAGCTTATACTTTTGTTCAATATGGTGGTTTGATTTTGACAGGATAAGTGTTAATCTTTATATAACTAGGAGGCATTGATTTATGGTAGAGATTATTGCCCATAGAGGGGCAAGTGCGATAACTCAGTTTGAAAATTCCATAGAAGCATTTGAAGTTGCTATAAAACTTAATGCGGATATGGTGGAATTTGATGTAAGACAGACAAGAGATAATGAGCTGATAGTATTTCATGACAGCATTTTTAATGATGCGCCCATCGAGTATCAGACTCTTAAAGAAATAGAGGATGCGGCAGAAACCATCGGTTTTCATATCCCTCTTTTTGAAGAAGTTATTTTGCTTTGTCATGGAAAAATAAGGATGGATATTGAATTTAAGGAGACAGGATTTGAAAAGAAGGCTGTTGAAATACTTCAGAAGTATTGCAGTTATGAAGAATACAGCATCAAGTCTTTTTTTGATAAAGTTCCTTATAAAATAAAAAAACTGGACCCTAATATTACAACGGGGCTTTTGGTAGGAAGAAGACATTTAAAGATAAGAGATAAGGTCCTTGATTATTTTCCGGGAAGAAGACTTAAAAAATGTAAGGCAGATTTTATCTCGCCTCATTATTCATTTCTTACTCCGGGTTTCAGGATGAGAATGAAAAAAGAAGGTTATAAGATCTACGCCTGGACTGTCAATGGTGAAAAGCTGATGAAGAAATTAGCCGGTAAAGTTGACGGTATCATAACAGACAGACCGGATCTTGGAGTTTATGTGAGAAATCGTTACAGCATTTTATAGGTGAATTTCACGAAAGGGGTTATTATGAAAAAACGTATAATATCTTATGTAAACTATATAGATAATATGCTGGAAGAGGATGAAGAAAGGGACTGGGACCTGGAGATTAAGAGGCATCTGGACCAGATTGCCTTCTTTAGCCATGAGAGACTGGTACATCTTCTGGTTTTTATGCTTGTAGCAATCTGCACAGTTTTATCAATTCTTGCATTTGTGATCTGCAATGAGATTATGCTGCTACCTCTTATAGTACTCCTGTTTGTACTGCTGGTTCCTTATTGCATGCACTATTATCTGCTGGAAAATAGTGTCCAGAAAATGTATAGTCAATATGACAAAATGTACAATAAAAAGGGCAAATATTTTATAGTCCCATAACCTTGACAGTAAACTTGAAAGTGATTTATAATTCATCCGCGCTCTGGTAACAGGGCGCATTTCTTAGTTATAGGGCATGTTGTGGTTGGGGATGCTTCGACCACAAGATGGTGTGAAATAGAAAATTACTTGATTTAGGAGACAGGAAAAATGGATGAAGATTACAATAGAAATAATGTAAATAAAATAAAAAAGATGATAATTGCTGTTTTTTTTATCATGTTTTTAATTCCGACAGCACTTTGTATCATTCTTCTTTTTAAGATAAATAAACTTGAGTCAAAATTAGATGAGAAGTTAAAGGAAAATGATATTAAGATAGAAGAGCTTAAGAAGGATTCAAATAAAGCTTCTGCTTCAGATGCGAAGGCAGGTATCAAAGAAGAAGATATGAAGGCAACGGATCATATCGAAAAGGATACAACAGCTAAAAATCTACTTACTGTTCATGACGTAACTCCAACAGATGCAGAGAAGACTTCAAAGGAAAGTAATGTAAAATTAAACGGCAAGAAGGTTTATCTTACATTTGATGATGGCCCATCAGCTTATACTGATGAGATCCTGGATATATTAAAAGAGGAAGATGTGAAGGCAACATTTTTCGTTGTGGTTAATGATGACAGCCGTAAGGATCAGTTAAGAAGGATCACAAATGAAGGGCATACTATAGCTATTCACTCGGCTTCTCATGATTATAAAAAGATTTATAAAGACATCAGAGCTTTTATGAATGATGTGGAAACTGCCGGCAGGTGGATCTATGATATTACAGGAGTAAAGACAAAGTATTATAGGTTCCCGGGAGGATCCAGCAATACTGTATCACAGGTTCCTATAAAGGACTGCATTGATTATCTAACTAAACAGGGTTATACTTACTATGACTGGAACGCGATGAATGATGATGCGGAAACTACGTATCATACGGCAGAGGAATTAAAAGATACAGCCTTGGGTTATGTTAGAAACAATGGAGGAGACTCGGTTGTTCTTATGCATGACTTAGAAGGACATCATGAAACTGTAGAAGCTCTTAAGGGGCTTATTGAAACTCTGAAGAGTGAGGGATATACTATTCTTCCTATCACTGATGAGACTACACCTGTACAACACGTTTCAGCGGACTAAATAATATCGTCCGGAGGAAATATGAATTACGGGGAAACATTAAAAATATTAGAAGAAAAAACTAAGAATCTCGGCATCACACCGGGGCTTGATAATATCAGGGAACTTTTAAGGAGGTTAGGTGATCCTCAGGATAAAGTTCCCGCGATACATATCGCTGGCACCAATGGTAAAGGCAGTATCATGGCCTATGTGGAAGAGGTTCTTATTCTTTCTGGACTTAAAGTAGGCAGGTATATTTCACCTGCCATTTTTGATTATAGGGAAAGATGGAAGATAAATAAAATAGAGGTTACTGAAGAGGATGTGGCAGAAACATTAACAGTGATCCTTAAGGCGATAGATGAAATGATAAAGGATGGATTTACTAGTCCTTCGGCATTTGAGATTGAGACTGCGGCAGCATTTTATATGTTTGAAAAAAACAACTGCGATGTCATGCTGATAGAGTGTGGTATGGGAGGAAGACAGGATGCCACAAATGTAATGAAGAATAAGATCGTGGATGTTCTTGCTTCGGTAAGTTTCGATCATATGGAATATCTTGGAGATACCATTGAAAAGATCACAACGGAGAAACTGGGAATCATAAATGATGGAGACACTCTTGTAACTTATCCTACAACAGAAGAGGTAAATAATGCGGTTTCACATTATATAATAGATCATGATTTTCGCTGGAGAAAAACTGAATTAAATGCGCTGGATGTGATCAAATCCACTATAGATGGCAGTGAATTCTACTATAGAGGTACTAGATTTTCAATATCTATGGCGGGAGAGTATCAGATCTATAATGCAATTTGTGCAGTTGAAGTTATACATACTTATAACAGATATGCAATTAAGAATGGAAAAGATGCGGTACAATATGATATCATTCGAAAGGGACTCAGTCAGGCTTTCTGGCCGGGAAGATTCAGTCTGATAAACAGGGGACCTTATATAATAGCAGATGGAGCACATAATCCGGATGCCTGGAAGGTTCTTAGTGAAAGTATCAGGAATTATTTTCCATCTAAGAAAGTGGTTTTTATCCTTGGAGTTTTTAAGGATAAGCAATATGCTGAGATGATAAATATCCTTTCACCATTGATGAAGTGCTGTTTTACAGTTACTCCTCCCGGACCAAGAGGACTTGGAGCTGAGTATCTTGCAGCTAAAGCGTGTTATGATGGCTGCAAGGCCGTTTCCTGTAAGACTATAAGGGAGGCGTTAGCTAAGGCTAAAGAGGCTGCAGGGAAGAATGGTGTTATAGTTGCAACTGGATCCTTGTCTTATATAGGCAGGCTGATGGAGATCAACTATGGGATTGATAAGTAACAAAGAGATGAAAAAATAAGATGATGGGATGACAGAAGATGGACAAGATAGATAATATCCTAAATGATAAGGAATATCAGAGCAGGATGAAAACAATCATTACTTCAGAGTATATGAGAAAGTTCTGCAGACATGGACTTGGACATGCACTTTCTGTGGCACGTATTGCATATATCATAGCCTTAGAAGAGCATATAGAACTTGATAAAGAGATAATATATGGAGCAGCCCTCCTTCATGATATAGGAAGATATACTGATCTTGAGAAGGAAGAAAAAATGTCTCATCACCTGGCTGGAGCTATTACTGCAGAGCCAATACTTATAAGATGCGGTTATGCTAAGGATGATGTAGATCTTATATGTGCTGCTATCAGTAAGCATAAGGAAAAGACAAAAGAAGTAAATACTCTTGCAGATATTTTATTCAGAGCTGATAAGCTTTCACGTAACTGCTTTATGTGTGATGCTAAAGATGAATGTTACTGGGATGAGAGCTTAAAAAATAAATCCATATTCAGATAGACTAAAAAAGAAAGGCATAAGAAATGAAGATAGGAAATAAGGAATTCGAACTCGAGAAGCTTAAGAAACCGGTTATCATGGGTATTTTAAATGTTACACCTGATTCATTTTCTGATGGTGGAAAATTTAATGATCTGGACAAAGCATTAAAGCATACGGAAGAAATGCTTAGCCAGGGGGCAGATATCATCGATATCGGTGGAGAATCCACTCGTCCGGGAGCAATAAAGGTAACTGCTGAAGAAGAGATAGAAAGAGTATGTCCTATCATTGAAAAGATAAAGGAAAGATTTGATACTGTCATTTCCCTTGATACATATAAGCCATCAACTGCAAAAGCAGGCATTGAAGCTGGCGCAGATGTGATAAATGATATTATGGGCTTAAGATATGACAGCGATACTGATGGATTCCTTCCTGCTGGTAAGGCGTCTTTGATGGCAAAGGTTGCTGCTGAGAAGAATGCGCCGGTTATCATTATGCATAACAGACCTGATATATTAGAAAATGTTACAGAAGAGGAATATTTAAAGGCTATTGAAGATGATCTTTCATTATCTATTGCTTTAGCAAAAGAGGCTGGTGTTAAGGATGAGAATATAATCCTCGATCCAGGTGTAGGCTTTTCAAAAACTGTAAAGCAGAATCTCATTTCCATAAGAGAAGTTGAGAGACTTGATAGATTTGGATATCCTATCCTTTTAGGAATTTCAAGAAAGTCTTATATTGGTAAGACTTTCAATCTTACTGAAGATGACAGACTGGAGGGAACAATCGCATCTAATATCTATGGATATATGCATGGATGCTCTATCTTAAGGGTGCACGATGTTAAAGAGAACAAGAGAGCTCTTGATATGATTTATAAGATTATGGAGTAGTATTATGGATAAGATTAGAATTGATGACCTTAAGATATACGCTTATCACGGCGTTTTTGATGAAGAAAAAGAGAAGGGGCAGATCTTTAAAGTGTCTTGTGAGCTTCTTCTTGATCTTTATGAGGCGGAATCAGGGGATGATCTTGATAAGACAGTAAGTTATGATGAAGTGGCTCATCTTATTTATGATACAGTAACAAAGGAAAAGTGCGATCTTATAGAAGCTGTTGCTGCAAATGTAGCAAATGAGATACTTGTTAATTTTAAAAAAGTAAATACTGTCACGGTTAAAGTAAGTAAGCCGGATGCCCCTATCCAGCTGGATTTTAAAAATGTATCTGTTTCTGTTACAAAGAAAAAACATAGAGTATATCTTGGCATAGGTTCTAATTTAGGTGATAGGGAAGCTAATTTGAATTTTGCCATTGAGCAATTAGGAAAAGATGATTTTATAAATGTAAAGAAAGTCTCTGGCTTTATAAATACAGAACCTTATGGGCCGGTAGAACAGCCGGATTTCCTCAATGGGGTTTTGGAAATAGAAACCATTTACAGTCCTGAAGAACTGCTTCATGTCATAAATGATATTGAAAAAGAAGCTAAAAGAGAGAGGCTTGTTCATTGGGGACCTAGAACCTTGGATATAGATATTCTTATATTTGATGAGGAGATCATTAGAAGTAAAAATCTGATAATCCCTCATAGAGAAATGCATAAGAGGATGTTTGTATTAGAGCCGTTTAAAGAGATAGCTCCAGATCAGATCCATCCTGTTTATAGAAAAACTATTGAAGATCTCTATGATGAGCTGGTGAAGAATACGGAGAATCCAAAGGAAGAACTGCCGTTTATCCTGCCGGAGATTGTGGATGATCTATGGATAAATGAAAAGAAGATAGTTTATGCCGGAGTTCCCGGGGCTTATGCAGAGGCAGCGGCCATCAAATACTTCGGAGAAAAGGCTGACATCCATAATGTTAAATCCTTTGATAAGGTGGTAAGAGAGGTTTCAGAAGGAATCTCAGATTATGGTGTTATTCCTATTGAAAATAGCTCAGCCGGCTTTGTAAGCGGCAATTACGATATCATTAAAAATGGAAATGTACATATCGTAGATGAAGTAGTTATTGATATTGAACATGCGCTTCTTGGAATTCCGGGAGCAACTATAGATGATATAAAGAAAGTCATTTCTCATGACCAGGGCCTTATGCAGTGTAAGGATTTTATTGAGGATTATGATCTAAAGAAGGAAGCGGTAAGTAATACTGCAGTGGCTGCAAAGCGTGTAATGGAAATGCAGGACAAGACTCTTGGAGCTATAGCCAGTGAAAGAGCGGCAGAACTTTACGGACTTACTGTTCTTAAGAAAAAGGTGAATTTCTCAAGGGAAAATGCAACAAAGTTTGTTATCCTTACTCATAAGAATATAGCTCTTTCTAAATCCAACAGGATCAGTATCTGCTTTAATGCGGCCCATAGAGTTGGTGCCCTTTATAGGATCATGGGAATCTTTAACGAGAATATGATCAATATGACAAGTATTGAATCAAGACCATCTCTTCTTAGAAAATGGGAATATACTTTCTATGTAAGCTTTGAAGGGAAATTCTCAGATAAGAATGTTATAAAGACTCTAGAAGAGATATATGCAGATTGCGATGAACTTTGCTTCCTTGGAACATTTTCATCTTAAATATTGCTTTGCAATGATAATGGTAAAGTTGAATATTGCTGTGTATTTAACTTTACGTTATATATTTATGATATATAAGAAAATATGCTTGACAGGGGACCGTGTCTTGTGGTATCCTTGTCTGCGTGTAAAAAGAAAGAAGAGTATCCACTCTCACCTTGAGAGCTCTAGATTTGCAGCTCCGGGTATGATAAAGATTGTATAAGGACCTTTAAACAGCGTCCTTTGTAACTTTTTATTGTAAGTGGATATCCTAGGGTTTCCACTTATTTTTTTGGAGGTAAGAACAATAGACTACTTAATTAACGAACAGATCAGAGACAAAGAGGTTCGCGTTATCGGAGCAGAAGGCAATCAGCTCGGTGTTATGACTGCTAAGGAAGCTCAGCATCTTGCGGACGAGGCAGGGCTTGATCTGGTTAGGGTATCACCTAATGCACAACCACCTGTATGCAGAATTATTGATTACAGTAAATTCCGCTATGAGCAGACTCGTAAGGAAAAAGCAGCAAAAAAGAAACAGAATATTGTAGAGATCAAGGAAGTGAGACTTTCACCTAATATAGAGGAAAATGATCTTAATACCAAGATTTCACAGGCACGTAAGTTCCTTACAAAGGGAAATCGCGTTAAAGTTACTCTTCGTTTTAGAGGAAGAGAGCTTGCATATGTAAATCAGAGCAAGGTAATTCTTGACAGTTTTGCAGAAAAGCTTTCAGACATTTCAGTAGTTGATAAGCCTGCAAAATTTGAGGGAAGAAGCATGATAATGTTTCTTGCGGTTAAACGTTAGTAAGAGCATTTAAGGAGGATAAAAAAATGCCAAAGTTAAAGACAAAGAGAGCAGCAGCAAAGCGCTTCACAAAGACAGGTACAGGAAAATTAAAGAGAAATAAAGCTTATAAGCGTCACATCCTTACAAAGAAGTCAACAAAGAGAAAGAGAAACTTAAGAAAAGCAGCAATGACAGATAAGACAAACTCAAAGGTAATGAGCAAGATCTTACCTTACATGTAAGATTTGGAAAGTAAGGATCAGGAGGATTAAATAAATGGCAAGAATTAAAGGTGGCGTTGGTGCCAAGAAGAGACATAACAAAGTTTTAAAAGCAGCTAAGGGATATGTAGGTGCTAGATCAAAACAGTATAGAGTTGCTAAGCAGTCAGTTATGAGAGCTGAAGCTACAGCTTTTGCTGGCAGACGTGAGAAGAAGAGAGATTTCCGTTCACTTTGGATCGCTCGTATCAATGCAGCAGCTAGACAGAATGATATTTCATACAGCGTTCTTATGCATGGTCTTAAGGCAGCTAATGTTGATATCAACCGTAAGATGCTTGCTGAACTTGCAGTAAACGATGCTGAAGCTTTCGCTAAGCTTGTTGAAGTTGCTAAGTCAGCTCTTAACTAATTTATAATAGACTGATTTTAAGTCTTATATGAAAAATAGGGACAAACCATTAAGGTTTGTCCTTTTTTGTTGAGCCTTCTGAGGGAACCTTACAACAACTGTAAGTAGTGTTTGCTAAGATCTAAAGAAAAATTCAAAAAAATTTTTTTAGAAAAAAATATAAAAAAAGATATGAATAATATCAGCGAGGGGATTTTTTATCCTTTAAAAACCCAGGAAATACGCCACTTTTTTAAAGATGAAAAATTTTTTTAAAAAAGTGTTGACACTAAGGGTGTACCGTGATAATATAATACCTGCGCTGAGGGAAACGGCAAACACGAAGAACACAGCGAACACAAGTAAATATGCGGGAATGCTGGAATTGGCAGACAGGCTAGACTAAGGATCTAGTGATGGTTTCGTCGTGAGGGTTCAAGTCCCTTTTCCCGCACTATACTTTGAAAGGGATTGCATCAATGATGTGATCCCTTTATTTTTTTATAAAAAAGGAGTAGACATGAGTAATAAACATAAGGTGTTTTATAATCCGTTTAATGAGCCGGAGAGTTATGCGGACATTGCTGCTGCAGTTGGTTTTGCAGCGTGCTCTTTTATCTTTGCAAATAAATATTTTGATATTACAGCCACCAGAGCTACCTGGTTCCGCAACATTTTTCTTATAGTAATTGTATTAAAAGTGGTGCAGACTGTAATAAATGTTGGTTCATTTAGACATTTCGAAGTAGAAAGACCCTGGCTTTATAAAGAAAAGTTTACTCTGGATTGGCCTGACTTTTGGGCAGCGCTGTTCCTTATAGCGAATCTTATATCCTGTGTTCTTTGTATAAGTCCTAAACTGGCTTTTTCAGGAGAGCTGGGCAGAGGCATGGGCGCTGGCTTTATGGTGGTTCTTTGTCTTGGAGTTATAGTCATTGGCAGACTATGTGAAGTAGATGAGATAAATTTTGGGGCTGTTACGATTTTGTCATTGGTTTCCGTTTTGATGGCTATACTTCAGCATTTTAAGTTTGACATTTTTTATCTTAGACGAGATATAGCGAAAGGTCAGGGGGAAAAATTCATTTCCTTATTTGGAAATATGAATAGCTATGGATCTTTTCTGGCCCTTTCCATTCCGATATTCTTTGCTGTATATATTTTTGCAAAGAAAAAAAAGAATAAGATTATTTCGGGGATAATGATCTTTATTATGAGTCTTGGTGTTATTCCTGCAAAGAGTGATAATGTTTACCTGGGGGCTGGACTTGCGCTTGTAGTGCTTTTTTATATTGCAGTTTACTATAAGAAAATTATTGATTTCTTTTTTAGTGTTACGATCTTTACAGTTGGACTGTTTGTGATGGCGGTTCTAAGTCGTGCCTTTGGAGGAAGTAAGAAGGCTATCAATGGTATTGCAGGTTTTGTTGAAAATCCGAAAATGATGCTTATCCTTCCAGTGGTAATGATCATTTTAACAGTGATTCTGGTGGCTTTTAAAAAGCTTAATGATCCGCTGTTTGAAAGACTTCAGTGTAAGAAGACACTTTGGGTAATAACATTTTTAGGTATAGCATTTGTGATCCTTGTAATCTTTATTGGTTCAAAGGGAAGTCATACTCAGATATTCAAATTTGATGATAACTGGGGAACTTATAGAGGCTTTATCTGGAAGAGAAGCTGGAGAGCATTTTTAGCAGGAACTCCTCTTCAGAAGATTTTTGGATATGGAAATGAAATGCTTCTTCCTGTTATGAAAGATATGTTCTATGATGAGATGATAGCTCTTACAGGAAAGGTTTATGATAATGCTCATAATGAGATACTTCAGTATCTTGTAACTCTTGGAGTGTTCGGAGCTTTAACCTATATCGGACTTTGCCTTTCAACAGTTATTTATGTTATAAGAAGACTTGAGGAAGATCCGATCATCATTGCTTTACTTGTGGGAATCGTTGGATATTTAGGTGCTGGACTTGTTTATCTTAATCAGCCTATCACAACTCCGTATTTATTTGTGATGATTGCCGAAGTTGTGGGATACATAAGGTATAAAAACTGGAAAAAAGAATATGATGAAACTTTTATCTAAAAAATGACTATTAAAATTAAAAAGTCAATGTTATAATGACCACTGAACTAAAAATATTAAAGGAGAAATAATATGGGAGTATATGAAGAGTTAGTCGAGAGAGGACTTATAGCTCAGACAACTGATGAAGATGATATCAGAAATTTAATTAATTCAGGAAATGCAACATTTTATATAGGCTTTGATCCTACTGCAGATTCTCTTCATGTTGGACATTTTATGGCACTCTGCCTTATGAAGAGACTTCAGATGGCAGGTAACAAGCCAATCGCTCTTGTTGGCGGTGGAACAGGCATGATAGGAGATCCATCAGGTAGAACTGATTTAAGATCAATGATGACTATCGAACAGATTGACCATAACTGCGAATGCTTCAAGAAGCAGATGAGTCGCTTTATCGAGTTTGGTGAAGGCGAAGGCAAGGCAATGATGGTTAACAATGCTGACTGGCTTCGTGACCTTAATTTCCTTGATTTCATGAGAGATATCGGATCATGCTTCTCTGTTAATGATATGCTTCGTGCAAGAGCTTACGTTAACAGAATGGAGAGAGGACTTACTTTCCTTGAGTTTTCATACATGCTTATGCAGGGCTATGATTTCTACATGCTCTATAATAAATATGGCTGTAATATGGAATTTGGTGGTGATGATCAGTGGTCAAATATGCTTGCTGGTACAGAACTTATCAGAAAGAAACTTGGTAAGGATGCATACGCCATGACGATCACACTTCTTACTAACTCAGAAGGTAAGAAGATGGGTAAGACAGCTAAGGGTGCTGTATGGCTTGACGCAGAGAAGACATCACCATTTGAATTCTACCAGTACTGGAGAAATGTTAGTGATGCAGATGTAATCAAGTTTATCAAACTCCTTACATTTATTCCTCTTGATGAGATAAAGAAGATGGAAGAGTGGAAGGACGAACAGCTCAACCGTGCCAAGGAAATTCTTGCATTTGAACTTACAAAGATGGTTCATGGTGAGGAAGAAGCTAAGAAGGCAGAAGCAGGAGCTAAGGCATTCTTCGGAGCAGGTAGCGCTGAGAATATGCCGATATTTGAGCTTTCAGCTGATCTCTTCACAGATGATAAGATTGACTGCATCTCAGTTCTTACAGCTTCAAATCTTGTAAAGACAAGAAGTGAAGGAAGAAGAGCTATCGAGCAGGGCGGCGTATCTGTAAATGGCAATAAGATCACAGATGTAAAAGCTGAATTTACAAAAGCTGATTTTGCTGAAGAGTTCCTTATCCAGAGAGGTAAGAAGAACTTCCGTAAGATCGTTGTTAAATAAGTTAATGAATTATATGAAAAATGTCCGGTGTGCACTGCCCGGACATTTTTTTGTAGCTGAATTATCGTTTCCATTGATAGAAGAAGACGGTGGTCTTATTCTTGGTTAAGAAACAGCCGGATTTTTTTCTGGCTTTTGATCTCATCTTCTTTTTAAATGAAAGCTGCTCATCTTTATAATTTTTAGGTATACATTGTTCTATATAATCCATCAGGTTTATATCATAGATATTAGAAAATGCATGGACCAATTCTGGAGTTGGATGTTTTCTTCCTCTTTCCAGATTACTTATTTCCTGTCTGGAGGTGTGGAGAAGGTCGGCTAGTTCTCTTTGTGATAAATCATTTGACTCACGGAGAGCCTTAAAGAGAGCACCCCAGAATATTTTAGGGTACATATTTGTTTTCCTTATCCTTTCTCTTTTGTATTTCGTTCGAACAGTATTTATGATATCATATTATTATTCTAAAAAAGGGTTTTTGCGTCTATCTCGTGTCTGATAGCGTTCGAAAAGTTATTCTTTAGATTTAAGGAGGAAGAAAATTTGAGTCTCGCGGATAATCTTTTTATCTCAATGTGCCAGGATATAATTGAAAATGGCGTTAGTACTGAGGGTGAAAAAGTACGCCCTAAATGGGAAGATGGCACATATGCATATACCATTAAAAAATTTGGAGTTGTAAACAGATATGATCTTTCGAAGGAATTTCCTGCTATAACTCTTAGAAAAACATATATTAAATCTGCGGTTGATGAACTTCTGTGGATCTGGCAGAAGAAGTCTAATAATATACATGATCTTAAGAGTCATGTATGGGATGAGTGGGCTGATGAAAATGGATCTATAGGCAAAGCTTATGGATACCAGATGGGTAAGAAGCACATTTATAAAGAGGGTGAATTTGATCAGGTAGACAGAGTTCTCTTTGATCTTAAGAATAATCCTTATTCAAGAAGGATCATGACTAATATGTATGTGCATGAGGATCTTCATGAGATGAATCTTTATCCATGTGCTTATGGTGTTACATTTAATGTAACAGGCGACAGACTTAATGCTATATTAAATCAGCGCTCACAGGATGTACTGGCAGCAAATAACTGGAATGTAGTTCAATATGCAGCTCTTGTTATGATGATCGCTCAGGTTACAGGATTTAAGCCGGGAGAACTTGTGCATGTCATTGCAGATGCACATATCTATGACAGACATGTGGATATTATTAAAGAGCTTATTCAGAGACCAACTTATCCGGCTCCAAAGGTTACACTTAATCCTGAAATAAAGGATTTCTATCAGTTCACTCCGGATGATTTTGTTGTAGAAGATTATGTAACAGGGCCACAGGTTAAGAATATACCAATTGCGGTTTAAGGAGGAAAAGACATGATACTTATTGCATCAGCAGATAATAATTGGGGTATTGGAAATAAGGGGAGTCTCCTGGTAAGGATCTCCAATGACATGAAGAATTTCAGAAGATTAACCACTGGAAATGTAATTGTTCTTGGAAGAAAAACTCTTGAAACATTTCCAAATGGACTTCCTCTGGCGCAGCGTACAAATATTATCTTAACTCACAATGAGGATTTTAAGGCTAAGGACGCGGTGATAGTTCATGATCTGAAAGAGCTTTTTAAACAGCTTAGTTATTACAAGAAGGATGAGATATTTGTTGTTGGTGGAGAATCAGTTTATAATCTTCTTGCTCCATATTGCGATAAAGCAATAATCACAAAGATCGATTATAAATATCAGGCAGATGCTCATATTCCTAATTTCGATCAGCTTCCAAACTGGGAAATGGTTGAAGAATCTGAAGAAGAGACCTGTTTCGATATCATTTACACTTATAGAACTTACATAAATCATGCACCTCTTCCTATGGAGGTTTAGTATGAAAAATGAAAATGCGATCGGAAACTGAATAATAATGCACAATTTCCCTTTGATAAATGCGCTAGAATGCACAAAAACAGTTTGATTTATAGCGACGATATGCTATAATTTTAATTAGTATGTTATTTTTGTGTGCATACTGTGCAGGTTTTGGAGGGGGTTTTATCAATGGCAAAAAATATTTTAGTAACTACCGGTTCAACTTTTCAGGATTACGAGATCAAGGAATATCTCGGGGTTATAACAGGACAGGGCGTTTTGGGAAGCAATTTTATCAAGAGTCTTACAGCTAGTGTTTCTGATGCTTCAGAGCGTGAGAATGCAAAGCTTGAGAAGTGCAGAGAAGATGCTTCTGAAAAGATTGAGGCAGCAGCTGAGAAACTTGGAGCTAATGCTATTATCGGTATGAGACTGACATACGCATCCTGCGAAGGTGGTTCTTATGGAATCATTATTTCAGGAACAGCGGTAAAGATTGAGAAGAAGGCATGTCTTGAGAAGACAAGACATAAGGAACTTGTGGTTACAAATTATTATCTTAGGGTTGTTCCAAAACCGGTTAAGGTAATACTTGATGGAAATGTCAGAGAAGTTTTGATGAAGGTACAGTTCTTTAATTATAATTTAGAGAATATACTGGCCATCAGAGCAAGTTTGGAATTTACAAATCTCTATGATGAGAGATTAGTTATCAGAGATATTGATTTTGCATTTGAAAAGGGAAATGTATCTCTTATTGAAGCGGAAGCAACCGATGCGAAGATTTCAATGAATGATATGCTTCTTCTTAAGGATGCAAAATTAACAATAAATAAATATGCTACTCCTAATGGAGTATTTGCAGTAAATGACACTCCTGTAGATGTTACAATGTCTGCTAAGAGACTTATGGCATTTAAGGAGAGACATGGAATAGATGCAGTTGAAAAATATAAGAACGATGGAATGATCTGGACATGTATGTGCGGACATATAAATGAAGGCGGTTCTGAGGAATGCCAGATATGTGGACGTAAGCAGTCAGAGATGAGAACTGAGGTTTCATTTAATTATGATGATATGATCAGAAGAATGAAAGGCAGAAAATCAGTTACAGAGATCAAAGACGTTCTTATGGATTATATTAAAGAGATTGATTCAAAATATAGACTTGAACTCCTTGAAATCATGGAGTCAGGTATACAATATGAAAAGACCAGAGGAAATATGAAAGATACAGTTATCGAAAAGGTTGAGAAAGTCCTTGAAGATTGTCTTGCATAGTAATCTGGAGATGAATGAAATGTAAAGGTGGATAAGGTTTTGAGTGCTGGACTTAGTATGGCAAGCGTAAACAAAATAAAAGAACTGGCTTCAAGACATGAATATAATGTCGCAGTTGATATCTTGGATTCACAGGAATTAGAGAAGTCTCTCAATCCACAGTTTTTACGTGTATGTGCAGAGGTGTACGAAAACGTAGGAAGGATGAGAGAAGCCAGAGATCTTTATGTTAGGGCTCATTCCATAGCACCAGAAGCTAATATGATCATTCTCAGTCTTATAAACTTTCATTTAAAGAGAGGATTTTATAATCTGGCTGAGAATTATAAAGAACAGTTTATTGCCACATCACCATCAGAACGTGGTCAGATCAATGGACAATATATCTTCGATAAGGCAAATGGCGCTGATTTAAAGGATCTTTATAATATGCTTTTCCCATATTACAGAGACAATATGGACGAAAAATATAGTTTTGAGCTTTACCTTGTTGCGAAATTAGCCGGGGAAAAGGAAACAGAAGATATAGTTTATAGTGATTACCTTGCTACATTTAAAAGAGGGGAATTCACTGACACTATAAGGAACATTAAAGAAGGTAAGGAAAAAGCTGAGGATTATTTTTATATCTATGCTACAGAGAGAAGGATTGATGATGATCCTTCGGAAGAAAATATCCGTCTTCTTGAAAAAGAACAGCTTGAGAAGGATTACCTTAGAATGTATCCGCCTGAAGAAGAAGCTATAATTCTTGAGGATGTGGTGGAAGAGAAGAAACCAAAGACTACAAGAAAGAAAAAGAAGAATAACCAAAGTGGCCAGAATCCTTCTGATGAAGCTGAAGGAGATGGCAGTGAAACGGATGAAGACGCTGAATCTACGGATAATGGCGTTGAGAATAAATTAAAATCATTTATCAAAGATAAATTTAAGAAGAAGACCAGCGATGAGGGTGGTTCTGATGAGGAAGCCGGCTTAGAAGAACTTGAAGAGGGACAGCCAGTAAATCAGCCGGATTCATCAGATGACAGTCTTGTTGCCAGCATGGAAGAAAGCATTAAGATGGGTCAGGCTAAGGATACTAAGGAACCTGGTGATAGTGGTTCCATCCTTGATGCCATCCTTGGAGACAGAAGCAAGAAAGCTGAATCTCAAACTGCAACCTTTGGAGCGGAAGCCGGTAGGGGCAGACAGGAGATGCGCGAACTTAAACCGGAATTCTCTCAGGATGATGTGCTTTCATTTGATTTTGATAATGGTTTTGCTCCTGAATCAGAAAGTATTTCTGAGATGAGAGAAAGAGATTCAGAGGATTATACAAATCCTTTTGATATCATAAATGCATATAAGATTGATGAGCAGGAAAGAAGAGAATCTGCTGAAGCTCTGGGAAGAAAGACACCTGAGGATATCAGAATAGAGCTTGAGATAAACAATGTAGATGATCAGTCTACTCCGGATGAAAATACTGCAGATCAGTCATACTCAGATCCTAGCGACATCGCTGAACAGACTCAGAGAGAACTTGATGAGAAGAAGGATGAGCAGGATATTAAGAATGCAGCAGACAGGATCAGCGGAGAAACATCAGCTGAAGATATGTATCCAGATGACTTAAGGGTTGAACAGATGGAAACATATTTTAGACCTGAGGCTGAAGAGAATGCAGCAGAGCCAGTAGAGGATTCATATGAATCTGAAGCTGAGGCGCCTCGCTATGAAGAAACTGCAGAAACACCTGCAGAAGAATTTGTAGCAGAAGAAAATACAGAAGCTGCGGTTGAAGAAGCTGTAGCAGAAGAAAATACAGAAGCTGCGGTTGAAGAGGCTGTAGCAAAGGAATATACAGAGGCTGCAGTTGAAGAAACTTTACATGAAGAAGAATCAGTAACTGCCCAGGAGGCAGTTGATGATAGATATGAAGAACAGCCTGTTGAGGAACATAGAGAAGTTCCTTATGCAGAGGAAATTCCGGATGCAGTTGAAGAAGCACTCAATAAGGCTAAAGAATCATTTTCCGCCAGTCTTGAAGAAGAAATCAGATCTGAAAGAGCTTATGAAGAAGAGCATTTTGGAAATATTACTTTCCCAGAATTTAAGACGGATCTTTTCAATATCACAAGACATGAGAAAATTGAAAATAAGTTTGATGATATAGCCGAAGTTAAGAAGGAAGCTCTTGCCGAGAAATTGGAAGAGGAAGAAAGACTTCAAAGAGAAGCTGAAGAACTGCTTAGATCACTTGGAATTAAGTAGAGTATTCAATTGGGGGATCCTTATTATAATTGGCACGCATAGAAGGAGGTACTAGAGAGAGTTATGGACCAGAGAGAAGCACTTATCGCCGCTGTTAGAGCACAGGTAGAGAAGGAGCGTCAGGAGAAAGAGGAAAAGCTAAAAAAACAAAAAGAGGCTGAAATTCTTGCAGGCAAGGGAAAGGCTGAGGCAAAAGTAGAAGATGATAAGCCAAAATACAAAACACTTTCAGCTGAAGAACTTGCAGAAATTGAGAAGAAGAAGCGTCAGAAGAGAGCAGAGGAGCTTGGTGTATCACTTGAGGAACTTGAAGGTGGCTTAAGTGGAGCAAGCAGCACTGGAGGTGGACTTGGAAGTACAACTTCAGGAGGCGGACTTGGATCTGTTCCTTCAGGTGGACTTGGAAGCACAAGTTCAGAAGGCGGACTTGGACTTAATCTTGATGATAAGGTTAAGGTTGTAGATGGAAGCACTTCTAAGTGGGAGTCAGGCGGAAAGGTTGATGTTGCCAAGAAGACAGCAGATGATCTTGATAGCATACTTCCAGAACATAAAGAGGGCGAGGCAAATATGTATGACCTTGAAGATGAGGCTAATACATCATTTGATGCTCAGTTAGGTAAGTTAGCAGATGAGACTCCTATCGAAGCTGCACCAGAAGAAAATAAGGAAGAAGCTACTGATAACAAGAAGAAAGAAAATGGCGTAGACAGAGCAGATGAAGAGCGTCGCAGAATTGAAGCTGCACGTGAAAAGGCTGCTGCTAAGAAGCGCGAAGAAGAAGAAGCTCATAAGAAGGCTGAAAATGATGCCAAGGCTAAGGCAGAAGCTGAAAAGAAGAAGAAAGAAGAAGAAGCTAAGGCTAAGGCATTAGAAGAAGAGAGAAAGAAACGTGAAGCTGCAAATGCTAAGCGTGAAGCTGCAGCTGCTAAACGTAAAGCTCACAATGATGAGAGAAGAAAAGCATCAGCTGGAACTAAGAAGAAAGTAGATAAAGAAGCTACAAAGAAGGCTAAAGAGGCTGCATTAAAGGCTGTTGAAGAAGCGCATAAGAAGGTTGTTGAAGCAGAAGAGAAGTTAAACAAAGCTGGATCAGGCAAGATTGACTTTAATGCTTTACTTATGCAGCAGGCTAAGGAAGCGGCTGAAGGACAGGCTGCTCTTCAGCAGGCAAAAGCTGATATAGCTAAGAGAGAAGAAGATGCTAAGGCTTCAGGTGCTGCAGCAAAGACAAAGATTGAAGAAGCTGCTGCAACAAGAAAGAAAGCTGAAGAAGAAAAGATGGCAGGTCTCCTTAAGAAACATCAGGATAATGCTGCTGCAAGAAAAGAAAAGGCAACAGAAGCTGCTGCTGCTGCAAAGGCAGAGGCTGAAAAGCAGGTTGCTATAGTTGATAAGGCTAAAGAGGAGCTTGTTGCAAGACGTGCTGAAGAAGATAAGGCTTCAGAAGCTGCAAAGGCATCTCAGCAGCAGGTTATCGCAACTGCAGAGCAGGGTGTAAAGAAGGAAGAATTAAATGTTGTAGCTGCTAATGAAAACGTTAAGACAGCTGAAGACAAAGTAAAAGAACTTCAGGCTCTTGTTGAAGAGGCTAAGAAGAAAGTAGAAGCTGCTAAGGGTGTTGCTCTTGATGCTGTTAAGGGTAAGGACGCAGCAGTTAAAGTTGTTGAAGATGAAAAGAAGAAGTTAGCTGATCTTGAGAAGAAGGATCAGGAAGTTGCTTCAAAGCGTAAGACTGAAGATGACAGCCTTGCTAAGAAGAGAGATGAGGCTGTAAAGAATATTCCTCTTGCTGTAGCTAAGTCAGAACAGGATGCAAAGGCAATCGAGATGGAAGCACTTAAGGCAGAAGAAGAAGAGAAGAAGGCACTTAATGCTGAATTTGATAAGGCTGCTCTTAAGGATGCTGAGGATATCAAGAAGGTTGAAGCTGATACAAGAGCGAGTCTTGATGCACTTAAGGCTGAGCTTGTAAAGGCAGAAGAAGACGAAAAGAAGGCAACTGAGGCTAGAGAAGAAAAGGCTAAGGCAGTTCTCTTAGGTGCTAACTCAGCTCAGTCAGATGATGAGGTTCGTAAAGAAATTGAAGAAGCTCGTAAGGCTGAAGAAGAAGCTCGTAAGAAAGCAGATTCAATTGAAGTTGGTGGAGAAGAAGAAGTTCCGGTTATTGAAGAAGGAAAGCTTCCTCTTGCTGCTTATTACCTTGAGAAATACCTTGGATTCTCAGATGCAGCAGATGATGTGATCACAGCATTTAATGATATAGCATCATTCCCAGAACTTCCAAAGAATGTAGTTGTCCTTGGACTTCATGGATTTGGTTCTGTTGCAGTTGGTGAAGATTTTGCAAGATCATTCTTTGATATGGGACTTATCAAATCAAAGACTATTGCAAAGATCAAAGCTCAGGGACTTAATAAGGTTTCAGATGAGAAACTTGAAGAGAGCATGAAGAAACTTTCAGGTGGATGCCTTGTAGTTGAAAATGCTGGTCTTCTTACAGAGGATAGATTAAAGAAAGTTGTTGCACTTTCAAAGAAAGATAAAGATGGATTCGGTATCATACTTACAGGTGAGAAGGAAAGACTTGTTGATCTTCTTATCAGTAAGCCAGAAATTGATGAAGCATTCCAGTATCATGTAGACTTCTCAACAATGACGGATGACGATATGAAGACTATCGGTCTTGCATATGTAATGCAGAGAGGATTCACATGGGATGAATCAGTTGATAAGAATCTCCGTAACATGCTTCTTGCAATGGAAACAGGTAACGTTGATCGTATGATCGCAGACCTTGATACTGTTATTGATAAGGCAGAGGCTAGAGAAAAAGCAGCTGGTAAAGAAGATGTTAGAAAGATTATGGGAGATGACTTTAAGTAAGATATAGGATACTTAATTAAATCTTTAGTTTACAAATTACCCCCTAGTACATATAATTTATGTGCTAGGGGTTTTTTATTAAGGCCCATCCCCTTACCCGGGGTACGAAATGTATTTAAAGGAGTTTAAACTATGTATCGCATAGATATGGGTATAGATCTTGGCACATCAAATGTGTGTATATATATGAGAGATAAAGGTATTGTAATAAGCCAGCCGGCGGTGGTTGCTTATCAGACAAAGGAAAAGAATATCCTGGCGGTTGGAACAAAAGCAAAGAAAATGTTAGGAAAAACCCCGGAAGGTATTACAGTTGAAAAGCCTTTAACTCATGGTGTAATTTCAAGTTATACATTAACAGAAAGAATGATAAAAGCATTTGTAAAGAATGCTTTGAAGAAAAGAAAGATCTGGGGCAGACCAAATGTATGTGTCTGTGTGCCATCAGGAATAACTGAAGTTGAAAAACAGGCAGTGGAAGATGCAGTAGTAAGAACCGGGGCAGGACAGGTTTTCGTATTAGAAGCTCCTATTGCTGCAGCTATCGGAACTGGAGTAGATATAATGGAAACTGTTGGCCATATGGTAGTTGATATCGGAGGCGGAACAACGGATATAGCTATCCTTTCTGCGGGAAATATTGCCGCTGGGACTACAATAAAAACTGCAGGAAATGAATTTACAGAAGCGCTTCAGAAGTATGTAAGAAGAACATATAACATAGAACTTGGTGAACTTACAGCAGAAGATGCAAAGATGGAAGTTGGATCAGTTTATAAGAGAAAGACCGATGTATCTTACCAGATAAAGGGTAAGAATCTGCTTAATGGACTGCCGGTACGTCTTGATCTTACTGCAAATGAGACAGTGGAAGCTTTTGCGGAAGAATCTGCAAAGATAGTGGAAGCTATAACATCTGTTCTTGAAACTGCTCCTCCTGAACTGGTTTCAGATGTGGCTAAAGAAGGGATTTTCCTTTCGGGTGGAGGCAGCGAGATTTATGGAATGGATAAGCTTATCGCTGAAAAAACAGGCCTCAGAGTAACAAAATCCGATGAACCAGAAAATGTAGTAGCTGCAGGAGCCGGAATGGCAGGTGAATACATTATGGTAGTGGATGAAGATAAAAGAGAAAAAAATCTGTAACATTTCACATCAAAACCATAAGCCCGTAGCTCGGTTTTTATTGCTATGGGCTTTATTTTATGGTATTATTTTAACGATATTGTGGCCTGTTGGCCAAGATTAAAAAATAATAAAATTTTATTTTTATAAATGAATGGAGGATTATTTCATGGCAAACAAGAAAGTTGTTTTAGCTGGCGCTTGCCGTACAGCAATCGGAACTATGGGAGGCGGACTTAGCACAACTCCAGCTCCAGTACTTGGATCAATCGTAATTAAGGAAGCTCTTAAGAGAGCAGGTGTTCCTGCAGATCAGGTTGACCACGTATATATGGGTTGCGTTATCCAGGCTGGTCAGGGACAGAACGTAGCACGTCAGGCTTCACTCAAAGCCGGACTTCCTGTTGAGACACCTGCAGTTACTGTTAACGTTGTTTGCGGATCTGGTCTTAACTGCGTAAATATGGCAGCTCAGATGATCATGGCTGGCGATGCTGATATCGTAGTTGCCGGTGGTATGGAAAACATGTCAATGGCTCCATATGCTATGATGCAGGGACGTTATGGATATAGAATGGGTAACTCAAAACTCGTTGATACAATGGTAAATGATGCACTTTGGGATGCATTTAACGATTATCATATGATCAAGACTGCTGATAACATCGCAGAGCAGTGGGGACTTACAAGAGAAGAGCTTGATCAGTTCGCACTCAGATCACAGCAGAAGGCTGAAGCTGCTCAGAACGCTGGGGCATTCAAAGATGAGATCGTTCCAGTTGAAGTTAAGCAGAAGAAGAACACAGTAGTTATCGATACAGATGAAGGACCACGTCATGGTTCAACAATCGAAGCACTTGCTAAGCTTAGAACAATCAACCCAGATGGTTTTGTTACAGCTGGTAACGCTTCAGGTATCAATGATGGTGCTGCTGCAATCGTTGTTATGTCAGAAGAAAAGGCTAAGGAACTTGGTGTTAAGCCTATGGCTACATTCGTAGCTGGTGCTCTTGGTGGATGCGATCCTTCAATCATGGGTATCGGACCTGTTCCAGCAACAAAGAAGGCTATGGCTAAGGCTGGTTACAAGATTGAAGACTTCGATATCATCGAAGCTAACGAAGCTTTCGCTGCACAGTCAGTTGCTGTTCAGAAGGAACTTGGCTTTAAGGATGAAGTTCTTAATCCAAACGGTGGCGCTATCGCTCTTGGACACCCAGTTGGAGCATCAGGCGCTCGTATCTTAGTTACACTTCTTCACGAGATGGAAAAGAAGGACGCTAAGAAGGGTCTTGCAACACTTTGTATCGGTGGCGGTATGGGATGCGCTACTATCGTAGAGAGAGACTAATAGGAGATTAAAGAATGGAATTCATTACATATGAGCAGGAAGGTTATGTAGGTGTTATCACTATTAACCGTCCAAAGGCTTTAAATGCACTTAACTCACAGGTTCTTGATGAACTTAAACAGGCATTTGAAGCAGTAGATCTTGATACAACAAGAGCACTTGTACTTACAGGTGCTGGAGATAAGTCATTTGTAGCAGGTGCTGATATTGCTGAAATGTCAACACTTTCAAAGGCTGAGGGTGAAGCTTTCGGTAAGAAGGGAAATGATGTTTTCCGTATGATCGAAACATTCCCTATCCCTGTTATCGCTGCAATCAACGGATTCGCCCTTGGTGGTGGATGCGAGATCTCAATGAGCTGTGATATCAGAATCTGTTCTGATAATGCAGTATTTGGTCAGCCAGAAGTTGGTCTTGGTATCACACCTGGATTTGGTGGAACACAGAGACTTGCTAGAACAGTTGGCGTTGGTATGGCTAAACAGCTTATTTATTCAGCAAGAAATATCATGGCTGACGAAGCTCTTCGTATCGGTCTTGTAAATGCTGTATATACACAGGAAGAACTTCTTCCAGCAGCTAAGAAGCTTGCAGCAACAATCGCCAGCAATGCTCCTATCGCTGTACGTGCTTGTAAGAAAGCAATCAATGAGGGCATCGAAACAGATATCGATAATGCTATCGTTATCGAAGAGAAGCTCTTTGGAAGCTGCTTTGAATCTTATGATCAGAGAGAAGGAATGGCAAACTTCCTTCGTAAGAAAGATGATCCAGCAAAGGTTAAGAAAGTAGATTTTCAAAATAAGTAATTAATCTGACTAAAGGCAGGACGTGATTTTCACGGCCTGCCCGCTGTCGGTTATATATAATAAAATGTTTTCTAGGAGGAATTTAATATGATAGTTGGCGTTATCGGTGCCGGAACAATGGGTTCAGGTATTGCACAGGCTTTCGCTATGACAGATGGTTACGAAGTTCGTCTTTGTGATATCAAAGAAGAGTTCGCTGAAGGCGGAAAGAAGAAAATCGAGAAGAACATCAACTTCCTTGTAAGCAAGGAAAAGATCTCAGCAGATAAGGGTGCTGAAATCCTTGGTAAGATCAAGACTGGTCTTAAGGAAATCTGCACAGATTGTGATCTTGTTGTTGAAGTTTGCCCAGAAGTTATGGCTATCAAGAAGCAGACATTTAAGGAATTAATGGAGATCGTTCCAAAGGATTGTATCTTCGCTTCAAATACATCATCACTTTCAATCACAGAGATCGGTGCTGGCCTTGACAGACCACTTATCGGTATGCACTTCTTTAACCCAGCTGATAGAATGAAGCTTATCGAAGTTATCGCTGGTGGTGCTACACCTGATTCTCTTGTTGAGAAGATTAAAGAGATCTCAGTTGAGATCGGTAAGGTTCCTGTACAGGTTAACGAAGCTGCAGGTTTCGCTGTAAACAGACTCCTTATCACAATGATCAACGAAGCTTGCTATGAAGTTATGGAAGGTGTTGCTTCAGTTGAAGATATCGACACAGCTATGAAGCTTGGATGTAACCACCCAATGGGACCACTTGAGCTCGGCGATTACATCGGTCTTGATATCTGCCTTGCAATCATGGACGTTCTTTACAACGAGTTCGAAGATTCTAAGTATCGTGCATGCCCACTTCTCCGTAAGATGGTTCGTGCTGGTAAGCTTGGACGTAAGACAGGTGAAGGATTCTATAACTACAATAAATAAGTTAAAGAATAGCAGCGCCGTATTTGCGGCGCCTGCATTATAAAATAAATGGAGGATCAAATTCATGGATTTCACTTTAAGCAAAGAACATGAGATGGCTAGAGGCCTTTTCAAAGAGTTCGCTGAAAATGAAGCAAAGCCTCTCGCACAGGAAATTGACGAAACAGAAAGATTCCCAAGAGAGACAGTTGACAAGATGGCTAAGTATGGTTTCCTCGGAATTCCAGTACCAAAGGAATACGGTGGACAGGGATGTGACATCCTTACTTATGCTATGTGTGTAGAAGAACTTTCAAAGGTTTGTGGTACAACAGGTGTTATCGTATCAGCTCATACATCACTCTGTGTTGACCCAATTCTTACATATGGTACAGAAGAGCAGAAGCAGAAGTATCTTCCTGACCTTGCTTCAGGACGTAAGTTAGGTGCTTTCGGTCTTACAGAGCCAGGTGCTGGTACAGATGCTCAGGGACAGCAGACAAAGGCTGTTTTCGATGAAGCTACTCAGGAATGGGTACTTAACGGATCAAAGTGCTTCATTACAAATGGTAAAGAAGCTGATGTATATATCGTAATCGCTGTTACTGGTAAGGTAGAGAAGCGTGGTAAGACAATGAAAGAGATCTCAGCTTTCATCGTTGATAAGGGTACACCTGGTTTCACATTCGGAACAAAGGAAAACAAGATGGGTATCCGTGGTTCATCAACATATGAACTTATCTTCTCTGACTGCCGTATTCCTAAGGATGCACTTCTTGGCGCTAAGGGTAAGGGATTCAACATCGCTATGCACACTCTTGATGGTGGACGTATCGGAATCGCTGCTCAGGCTCTTGGTATTGCAGAAGGTGCTCTTGAGAGAACAGTAGAATATGTTAAGGAAAGAAAGCAGTTCGGACGTGCAATCGGAGCATTCCAGAATACACAGTTCCAGCTTGCTAACATGAAGACAAAGGTTGATGCTGCCAGAGCTCTCGTTTACAGAGCTGCTCTTAAGAAGGATGAGTACAATAAGGATCCTAAGCATCAGGTTTCTTATAGCATGGAAGCTGCAGAAGCTAAGCTTTTCGCTGCAGAAGTTGCTATGGATGTTACAACTAAGGCAGTACAGCTTCACGGTGGATATGGTTACATCAGAGAGTATGATGTTGAGCGTATGATGCGTGATGCTAAGATCACAGAGATCTATGAGGGAACTAGCGAAGTAATGCGCATGGTTATCTCAGCTAACTTATTAAACTAAGGAGGGTACATTCGTGAAAATAGTTGTTTGTGTAAAGCAGGTACCTGATACAAAAGGTGGAGTTAAGTTCAAACCAGACGGAACTCTTGATAGAGGAGCAATGCTCACAATCATGAATCCAGATGATAAGGCAGGTCTTGAAGCTGCCCTTCGTATTAAGGATGAAATTGGTGCAGAAGTAACAGTAGTAACAATGGGTCTTCCAAAGGCAGAGGAAGTTCTTCGTGAAGCAATCGCAATGGGCGCTGACAAGGGTATCCTTGTAACAGACCGTGTTCTTGGTGGAGCTGATACATGGGCTACATCTCAGACACTTGCAGGTGCTATCAGAAATCTTGACTATGATCTTATCATCACAGGTCGTCAGGCTATCGATGGTGATACAGCTCAGGTTGGACCTCAGCTTTCAGAGCACCTTAACATTCCTGTTATTTCATATGCAGAAGATATTAAGATCGATGGCGATTCAGTAATCGTAAAGCGTCAGTTCGATGACAGATACATGAATTTAAAGGCTAAGATGCCTTGCCTTATTACAGCTCTTTCAGAATTAAATGTTCCACGTTACATGACACCAGGTGGAATATTCGATGCTTATGCAGCTGATATTACAGTTTGGGGCAGAAATGACTTAAAGGATACACTTGATTCTAACCTTGGTCTTAAGGGATCACCTACTCAGATCGCTAAGGCATCAGATAAGGTAAGAAAAGGTGCTGGAGAAAAGGTTACACTTGATAGCCCTGAAGAGTCTGCAAATTACATCGTTTCTAAATTACAGGAAAAGTTCGTAATATAATTTGAAGGAGGGTAACTTAAAATGGCATTAGAAGATTACAAGGGCGTTTATATATTTGCCCAGCAGGTTGATAATGAAATTAGTAATATAGCATTCGAGTTACTTGGCAAAGGTAAAGACCTTGCAGAAGCTCTTAACACAGAACTTACAGCAGTATTAGTTGGTTCAAACGTTAAGGATCTTGCAGACAGCCTTGCTGAGTACGGTGCAGATAAGGTAATCGTTGTTGATGATCCAGAACTTAAGGATTACAGAACAGAGCCTTATACACATGCACTTGCATCAGTTATTGAGAAGTATAAGCCAGATGTATTCCTTATCGGAGCTACAGCAATCGGTCGTGACCTTGGTCCTCGTGTTTGCGCTCGTATCCATACAGGTCTTACAGCTGACTGTACATCACTTGAGATCGGTGATTTCCCACTCGTTGCAATCCCAGGCAGAGAGCAGAAGCACAATCAGCTTCTTATGACTCGTCCTGCATTCGGTGGTAACACAATCGCTACAATCGCTTGTCCTGATTTCCGCCCACAGATGGCAACAGTTCGTCCAGGCGTTATGCAGAAGAAGGCAAAGGTTGCTGGTGCTAAGGCAGTTGTTGAAGAGTTCAATCCAGGATTTACACCTGATAACAAGTACGTTGAGATCCTTGACATCGTTAAGGAAGTTTCAGACGTAGTTGATATCCAGGATGCTAAGGTTCTTGTAGCTGGTGGACGTGGTGTTGGATCAGCTGAGAACTTCGCTATCCTTGAGGAGCTTGCAAAGGCTCTTGACGGTGAAGTAGCTTGCTCACGTGCAGTTGTTGATTCAGGCTGGAAGCCAAAGGAACTTCAGGTTGGTCAGACAGGTAAGACTGTTCGTCCTCACCTCTATTTCGCAATTGGTATTTCAGGTGCTATCCAGCACGTAGCTGGTATGGAAGAGTCTGATATCATCATTGCGATCAACAAGGATGAGACAGCTCCAATCTTCGACGTAGCTGATTACGGTATCGTTGGTGATTTAAATAAGATTGTTCCAGAACTTACAAAGCAGATTATCGCTGCTAAGGCTGCTAAGTCAGAGAACTAATCTTTAAATAAGAGATTATTTAGACCCGGGTTTAATTGCCCGGGTCTTTTTTTGCTGTATTTTGGTTATATAGTCAAATATCTTGATAGGTTAAATTTAATGATATATAATATCCTCAGTATGCCTAAAAAGGCATAGAAATAGTAGATTTAGGAGAAATTGTTATGATAGGTATCATTGGTGCCATGGATAAAGAAGTTGAAGAACTTAAAGCTTCAATGGATGCAGTAAGTGTTTTTGATAAGGCTGGCATGGAATTTTACAATGGGATACTGGAAGGTAAAGGAGTTGTAGTAGTAAGATCAGGAGTTGGTAAAGTAAATGCCGCAGCCTGCACTCAGCTTCTTATTGATAAATATGATCCGGATGTAATCATAAATACAGGAATCGCTGGAAGTCTTGATGCAAAGATAAATATCGGAGATATAGTTCTTTCAACAGACGCTTTGGAACATGATATGGATGTAACAGGACTTGGATATAAGAAGGGCGTTATACCTGATCAGGATGTATCAATCTTTGTTGCAGACGAAAAAACAAGAAAGATCGCAAAGGAGTCCTGCGAAAAAGTTAATAAGGATATTTCTGTATTTGAAGGAAGAGTAGTAAGCGGGGACCAGTTCATTTCCGGAAGAGAAAAGAAGGATATGATAAAGGAAGAATTCGATGGCCTTTGTACAGAGATGGAAGGGGCTTCAATAGCACATGTATCATATCTGAACAATGTACCTTTCCTTATTATAAGAGCCATATCCGATAAGGCCGATGATTCTGCAAATGAGGATTACCCATCATTCCAGAAAAAGGCCATCAGACACAGTGTGGATCTTGTAAAAGAAATGATAAAGAATATGTAACTTTAAATTGAATTTAAAGGAGTATCCAATGGAAAAGATAGCAAGTTTTACTGTTGACCATCTTAAGTTAAAGACAGGTCTTTATGTTTCAAGAAAAGATAAGGTTGGACAAGAAACAATAACTACATTTGATCTTAGAATGACAAGACCAAATTTTGAACCTGTTATGAATACAGCTGAGATCCATACATTGGAACATTTAGGGGCAACATTTCTTAGAAATGATCCTGAATGGAAAGACAGAGTGATCTACTTTGGACCTATGGGATGCAGAACCGGTTTTTACATGGTTTTAGCTGGAGACCTTACTTCAAGAGATGTGTTGGATCTTACTATAAGACTCTTCAGATTCGCCGCTGAATTTGAGGGAAAGGTGCCAGGACAGGCCGCTAAGGATTGTGGTAATTATCTTGATATGAATCTTGATATGGCTAAATACAGGGCGTCTCATTATCTGGATGTTTTATTAAATATTACAGATGACAGACTTGAATACCAGAATTAAAATAAGTCTTTATTTTTCAAAGAAAAAATGATATACTAGACAAACTAGTGCGTAAATGTTCATTGCACCTAAGTAGGCAATGTTTTAAGGAGGAAATAATAAAATGAGTTTTACAGTTGAGAAGTTAGAAGGCAGCATGGCTGAACTTACAATCACAGTTCCTGCAGCAGATTTTGATGCAGCAATCAAGGAAGCTTACCAGAAGAATAAGGGAAGATTCCAGCTTAACGGATTCCGTAAGGGAAAAGTTCCTATGGCTGTAGTTGAAAAAGTATACGGAACAGAAGTATTCTTTGAAGACGCTGCTAATGACCTTATCAACAAGACTTATCCTGAAGAGTCAGAGAATTGTGAACTTGATATCACATCAAGACCTGAAATTTCAGTAGAACAGATTGGCAAGGGTAAGGATTTTATCTACAAAGCTAAGGTTGCTGTTAAGCCAGAATTCACACTTGGTGAATATAAGGGAATTGAAGTAGAGAAGCAGGATGTAACTGTAACTGATGAAGAAGTTGATGCTGAGATCAAGAAAGCTCAGAAGGAAAACGGACGTAAGGTTGAAGTTACAGATAGAGCTGCTAAGCTTGATGATGAAGTTAAGATTGACTTCGAAGGTTTCGTAGACGCTGAAGCTTTTGATGGTGGTAAGGGCAAGGATTACAGCCTTACACTTGGATCACATTCATTCATTGATACATTTGAAGATCAGATCGTTGGAAAGAATGTTGGTGATGAGTTTGACGTTAATGTTACATTCCCAGAAGATTATCAGGCAGAAAATCTTAAGGGTAAGCCAGCTGTATTTAAGGTTAAGCTTAATAAGATCACAGAGACAGTTCTTCCTGAATTAAATGATGAATTCGCATCTGATGTTTCAGCATTTGATACATTTGAAGAGTACAAGCTTGATACAAGAAAGACTCTTGAATTAAGAAAGAAAGATGCAGCTGAGAGAGCTAAAGAAGCAGCTGTTCTTAATAAACTTATTGAAGTAACAGAAATTGATATACCTGAACCAATGATCGAGTTACAGCAGGAGAGAATCCTTGATGATTTCGATCAGAGACTTCGTTACCAGGGTGTAACTCTTGACCAGTACTTAAAGATGGCTAAGATGGATAAGAATGTTATGATGGAGCAGGTTAAGCCTGAAGCTATCCAGAGAATTAAGTCAGCTCTTATCATCGAAGCTGTTGCTAAGGCAGAAGGTGTAGATGCATCTGATGAAGAAGTTGATGCAGAAGTTAAGAAGATAGCTGATCAGTATCAGCTCGAGCTTGATAAGTTCAAGGAACTTGCAGGCGAGAAGGAAGTTGAAGCTATCAAGGAGCAGGTAAAGAATCAGAAGGCTATTAAAATCCTTGCAGAGAATGCTAAAGAAGTAGAAGCTGCAAAGAAGGAAGAGTCTGATAAATAATCAGTCTCTAAATCGAAAGAGAGGTTTTTTGATATGGCATTAGTGCCTACAGTCATTGAAACAAGCAGTAGGGGTGAAAGAGCATACGATATATACTCAAGACTCCTTAAAGAAAGAATTATATTCCTGGGGGATGAAGTAAATGATGTTACAGCAAGTCTTGTTGTAGCACAGCTTCTTTTCCTTGAATCAGAAGATTCAACAAAGGACATTAACCTTTATATTAACAGTCCTGGAGGATCAGTTACTGCAGGAATGGCCATCTACGACACAATGAATTACATTAAGTGTGATGTTTCAACAATTTGTGTTGGTATGGCAGCTAGTATGGGAGCATTTCTTCTTAGCGGTGGTGCTAAGGGAAAGAGATTTGCTCTTCCAAATGCAGAGATCATGATTCATCAGCCACTTGGCGGTATGCAGGGACAGGCAACTGATATGCAGATTGCTGCTGAACATATTCAGCGTACAAAGCATACTCTTTATCAGATCATGGCAGACAACTGCGGCAAGTCATATGAAGAGATCGCTGCTGACTGTGAACGTGATAACTGGAAGTCAGCTGCTGAGGCTATGGAATATGGGCTTATTGATAAGGTTGTAACAAATAGAAAATAATTATTATTTGAGGCCCGCAAATTCTATTTTTGCGGGTTTCTCTATATAAAGAAGACGAGGGTTTATTATGGCAGAACATACACAGGACAAGGGCAAACAGTTAAAATGCTCTTTCTGCGGTAGAGCACAAGATGAGGTCCATAAGCTTATTCAGGGACCAAATGTATATATTTGCGATGAATGTATAAGACTTTGTGCGGATATAGTTGATCAGGAATTATCAAGGGAAGAACTTGAGACAGAGATCAATCTTCTTAAACCAAAGGAGATTAAGGCGTTTTTAGATGAATATGTTATAGGGCAGGACGAAGCAAAGAAAGTGCTTTCGGTTGCTGTATATAATCATTACAAGAGAATACTTGCAAATAGAACTCTTGATGATGTTGAACTTCAGAAGTCAAATATCATCATGGCTGGACCGACAGGTTCAGGTAAGACTTATCTTGCGCAGACACTGGCAAAGCTTCTTAATGTACCATTTGCAATAGCAGATGCTACTACACTTACAGAAGCAGGTTACGTAGGTGAAGATGTTGAGAACATTCTTCTTAAACTTCTTCAGGCAGCTGATTTTGATGTAGAACGCGCTGAAAAAGGTATTATTTATATTGATGAGATAGATAAGATCACAAAGAAATCAGAAAATGTTTCTATTACAAGGGACGTTTCTGGTGAAGGGGTGCAGCAGGCACTTCTTAAGATTATTGAAGGTACCATCGCATCAGTTCCTCCTCAGGGAGGACGTAAGCATCCACAGCAGGAGTTTATCCCGGTGGATACAACAAATATCCTGTTTATCTGCGGAGGTGCATTTGAAGGTCTTGATAAGATTATTGAAAACCGTGTCGGTAAGAAGTCAATCGGATTTAATGCGGACATTGAAGATAAGAAGATTGGCGATAACCAGGGCGAAGTATTAAAGCATATTGAGCCACAGGATTTCGTTAAGTTCGGTATCATACCTGAATTTGTAGGACGTGTTCCTGTTGTTGTAACACTTGACCAGCTGGATGAGAATACTCTTGTTAATATTCTTACAAAGCCTAAGAATTCAATTGTTAAGCAGTATGAGAAGATGCTTGATCTTGATGGAGTTAAGCTTGAATTTACAGAGGATGCCCTTAAGGCTGTAGCTCATCTTGCAACTGTTAGAAATACAGGAGCCAGAGGACTTCGTGCTATCATGGAAAAGACAATGCTTAACATTATGTACGAGATCCCATCTGATGAAACGATTGATAAATGTCTCGTAACAGAGGATACAGTTTTAAATGGTTCTGATCCTGAAGTAACACGTTTTGACGAGGATCCACAGGAACCACCAAAGAAGCAGAAGTTAAAGAAGACACAGAAGATGCCGGAAATGGTTGAAGCTGATGAAGAGGACGTGACAGCGTAATGATTATAAAGAATTCTGAATTAGAGACAGTGTGTGGTATCACAAGTAAGTTCCCTATCCATGATGAGGTGGAGATAGCATTTGCGGGTAAATCCAATGTAGGTAAATCTTCTCTTATCAATGGACTTATGAATAGAAAAAATCTGGCCAGAACATCTGCTCAGCCAGGTAAGACACAGACTGTAAATTTTTATAAGATAAATAATGAATTCTATTTTGTTGATCTTCCAGGTTATGGATATGCAAAGGTATCTGAGGAGGAGAAAGTTAAGTGGGGAAAGATGATCGAGAACTATCTCAAAACATCGGAAACACTTAAACAGGTATTCCTTCTTATAGATATCCGACATGAGCCGGGAGAAAATGATGTTCTTATGTATGACTGGATCAAATCCAATGGTTTTGAGCCGGTTATAATAGCTACAAAGCTTGATAAAATAAAGAGAAGCCAGATACAGAAATGTATATCTGTTATAAAAAAGAAACTTAAGCTTTCAGCTGATAGTATCATAATCCCTTATTCTGCTGTTACAAAGCAGGGTAGAGATGAAATCTTGGATCTTATTGAAAAAACATTATAATCTGCAAATAAAAAAATACTTCTGATGATATGATATCAGAAGTATTTTTTTATTAGAGATATTTATTTTTCAGGTGATGAAGAACTGCTTTCTTCGTGGTTATCAGCACATAATTTCTGAGTGATAAAAGCATAAATACTTGAGCTTGCACCTCTCCAGTTATCGCAGGCTTTCTTAGCTGTCTGCTCGTCTAAAACCGCAATCTTAACATTGAATAAGGTATCTTTGTTTTCCTTAACAAAACCCTCTACAATATATTCTCCAGGAATTGAACTTGGATAATAATCGGCATAGGTCTGAGCCTCGTATTTAAGCTTGATCTTTTCTGTCTTAAAATAATCCAGTACGTCTTTTTTTATAAGATCAGGAATCCTGTTTTCAAAGAAGAGAAGCGCCTCTTCCCCGGTATTAGTTATTTTATAATGAGGGATATTTCTTATAGTATCAACAGATATAAAGTCTTTTGCAAGCAATTCATCAAGCGTATCGTAAACTGTGATATAACCAGTATATCCCTTTTCTATAATGAAATTCGCGATCTGCTCATTAGTGAGCATATATTCATTTACGCGATCAAGCATATATAAAATAATTAGTTTATATAAAAACTGACTTTGACTTTCCATGGGGCCTCCAATTCAAAATTACCATGAAATAGAATAAAACAAAATGTGAAAAAAATCAATAAATGCGATATTTTTTTGACAAGAAAAATAATTGATGATATAGTAAAAATATCTAAGAAAAATGAAAAAGATTTCGATTCTATTTATTCAAATATTTTTTCCAAAAGATAAACAGAAATATTATTAAAGGAGTGTTTATGGATTATAGCAAGCTTAAAATAGCTGAGCTTAGAGTAATCGCTAAGGAAAAAGGATTAAGAAATATCGCAGGAACAAAGAAAAAAGAGCTTGTCGAATTGTTATCTAATGTAGATAAGATGCTTAATAGGGATGTTCAGTCTGCTCCTTCACCGGTTGCTAATGTAAGTGAAAATGCTAAAGAGGTAGAGAAGCCTCGTAAGAGAGGCAGAAAGCCAAAGAATCAGACTGTTGAAGCAGTAAAAGAAGCAGCAAATGAAACAGCTACTGTATCAAAAGAATCTACAGAAGCGGCAACAGAACCTGTTAAGAGAAAAAGAGGAAGACCTCGTAAAAATCCTATACAAGAGACAGCTGTTAATACTGAGAGCGTAAAGACTGTAGAAACAATGGTTCAGGAACAGCCTGAAAGAGTTGAACGTGAAGAGAAATCTTCAGATAGAAATGATGGAAGATTTGATCAGACAAGAAATAACCGCTCAAATGGACATGATATTCAGATCAGAAAACAGCAGCCTCCTATGAAACAGGGCTCAAAGCTCCCTCAGAGACAGCAGTCTGGAAAGACACAGGTTTCAGTAAGACAGAATAATCAGCCATTGGTTAAGACTAAACAGCAGGCACCTGCAGTTCAGGATAATAATACTCAGTTAGTTGATACTGGGGCAGAAGAAGTTAAGCTTAAGGTATTTGATGGTCAGGAATACAATCCTGCCTTAATGTCAGATGAGAGAGCTTATGGTATCTTAGAGGTTATGCCGGATGGATATGGCTTCCTTAGATGCGACAATTATATGCCTGGTGACAAAGACATTTATATGGCACCTGGACTTATTAGAAAATTCGGACTTAAGACTGGAGATATGATCCGCGGTCCTATTAAGATGAAGTCTGGAAATAATGAGAAATTTGGTGCTCTTCTTTATATTGAATCAGTAAATGGAATGTTCCCTTCACAGCTTGGTTCAAGAAAGAATTTTGAAGAACTTACACCAATTTTCCCTAATGAGAGAATCAAACTTGATTATGACAATGCACCTGCATCTCTTCGTATGGTAGATTTCTTCTCACCAATTGGTAAGGGACAGAGAGGTATGATCGTATCACCTCCTAAGGCTGGTAAGACAACTCTCTTAAAGCAGATTGCAAAGAGAATCAGTGTTGCTTATCCTGATACAAATCTTTTAGTCCTTCTTATTGATGAAAGACCGGAAGAAGTAACAGATATCAAGGAATCAATAGAAGGTCCAAATGTAGAAGTTATCTATTCTACATTTGATGAGCTCCCGGAACATCATAAGAGAGTATCTGAGATGGTAATCGAAAGAGCTAAGAGACTGGTTGAAAGTTCAAAGGATGTAGTTATCCTTATTGATAGTATTACACGTCTTTCACGTGCATATAACTTAACTGTACCACCAAGTGGACGTACTCTTTCAGGCGGTCTTGATCCGGCTGCTCTTCATATGCCAAAACGTTTCTTTGGTGCAGCCAGAAATATGCGTGAAGGCGGAAGTCTTACAATCCTTGCTACAGCTCTTATTGAGACTGGAAGCCGTATGGATGATGTTGTATTTGAAGAATTCAAGGGTACAGGTAATATGGAATTAGTTCTTGATAGAGAACTTTCTAATAAGAGAGTATTCCCTGCTATTGATATTGTTAAGTCAGGTACAAGAAAAGATGATCTTTTACTTGATTATGACGAGCAGGAAGCCCTTAATATGATTCATCAGCAATTAGGAGGACCTAAGAGCGATGATATTACAGAAGAAATTATAAAATTATTCGGTAAGACAAAGAATAATAAAGAATTCATTTATTATGTAACCAAGCTTTTTGGTAAGAGATAAAAATCTGCTTGCACTTATATAAATGCTATGCTAAAATCTTTAACGTTACTGGTATGAGATCGAGATATACAGACTCGCTGTATATGGTGTCTTATATACGTTATTTAAAGGAGAATCAATTATGAAGTCAGGAATTCATCCAGAGTACTTTGAGACAAAGGTAGTTTGCAACTGCGGTAATGAGTTCGTTACAGGTTCAACAAAGAAGGAAATCCACGTAGAAATCTGCTCTAAGTGCCATTCTTTCTATACAGGCCAGCAGAAGGCTGCTAAGGCTCGTGGACGTATCGAGCAGTTCAACAAGAAATACGGAACACAGTAGTAAGTATTTAAAAAACAGGTTGGGACAAGTCTCGACCTGTTTTTTTATTCGAACCGATGGATGAGGTCAGTGAGGTTCATTTATCAGTTGACATAAAAGTGAGCCATAGTGCCAGACACTATGGTCCAAAATTGGTGGAGTAAAAAAGATGAAGAAAATAAGTATAGGCGGGCAGGCCGTATTAGAAGGCATAATGATGAAGGGGAAAGACAGTTATTCTCTTTCTGTAAGAAAACCGGATGGCGATATAGAAGTAGAAGTGACAGATTATGTTTCATTTAATGAAAGATGTCATACTTCTAAAATTCCAATCGTTAGAGGAGTTTTAGCTTTTATAGAGTCTCTTTATATTGGACTTGGAACTCTTATGAAATCTTCGGAATATATGGAAGATGAAGAAGAAACCGATAAAAAAGCTGACTCAAAAACTGAGATGGATGAGAAGATGCTGGATAAAAAAGAAAAAGAAGAAGGGGACAAGGCTTATATTATTGGAACCTTGGTGCTTTCTCTTATTTTTGCAATTGGATTATTTATGCTGCTTCCAGCTTTCATTTCAAACCTTCTATATAAGGTTACTGACAGACATTGGATAGTTAATCTATCAGAAGGACTTATACGTATGGGGATTTTTCTCTTATATGTAATAGTGATTTCCAAAATGCCTGATATCAAAAGGACATTTATGTATCATGGAGCAGAGCATAAAGCCATAAACTGCATGGAAGCAGGGGATGACCTTACACCTGAAAATGTATTAAAGCATACGAGATTCCATAGAAGATGTGGAACAAGCTTTTTATTCATAGTTATGTTTGTGAGCATCATAGTATTCATGTTTGTGAAGACAGATGTTATCTGGCTCAGACTCCTTTCAAGAATACTGCTTATCCCTGTGATAGGTGGAATTTCATATGAATTCATCAGATATGCAGGTGCCCATGACAATGCGATTTCAAGAATTTTAAGTGCTCCAGGACTTTGGATCCAGAGACTTACAACAAAGGAGCCGGATCTTGCAATGGCTGAAGTAGCTATAAAAGCTGTTGAGGCAGTTATTGACTGGAGAGAATATGTAAAATGTGTCCGGGAGGATTCATTTGAAGATTAAGTTTTTTCTTTAAGAGGATTGATAAATGACATTTAGAGAGAAGTTAATAAAAGCAACTAAAGAATTAGAACAGGCAGGGATTTACTGCCCGGAAAATGATGCAAAAATATTAATGGAATACGTGACTAAAATGTCATCAACAGAACTGATACTTAATGCCTTGGATCAGTTCCCTTCTCAGTTTGAAGAACAATATGATTCTTTGATAGAGAAAAGAAAAGGTAATTACCCTCTTCAATATATTACAAATGAAGCTCCATTTATGGATTACATTTTTACTGCCAGAGAAAACGTGCTAATACCAAGGTTTGATACAGAAATCCTTGTTATTGAAGCGTTAAAAAAGGCAAGAGAAAAGGGTAATGCACTTAAGGTGCTGGATATGTGCTGTGGCAGCGGCTGTATTGGGATCAGCTATTATCTTGAAAGAAAAAAAGAGGGAGTAGAAGATGCAGTCAGTCTGGTGGACATTTCTGAGTATGCCATTGCTCTTTCTAATGAGAATAAAAACAAACTGAATGCAGATGTGAAAATTATTAAATCAGATTTATATTCAGAGATTTCTGATGAAAAGTATGATCTTATTTTATCTAATCCGCCTTATATCAGAACTGCGGACATAGAAGACCTTATGGCAGAGGTAAAAGATCATGAACCCCATCTTGCACTTGACGGAACAGAAAATGGGCTGTATTTTTATAAAAGAATAATTGAGGGCTTAAAGGAGCATTTAAATGATAATGGTAGTATCATATTCGAGATCGGCTGCGATCAGTATGAAGCAGTTAAAGGACTTCTTGTAGAGGCTGCATTTAAAGATATAGAAGTTGTTAAGGACCTGGCAGGTCTGGATAGAGTAGTTAAAGCAGATAAATAAAGGAGTTTTATAATGTTTGATAAGTTAGAAGATCTTGTAAAAAAATTAGAAGAAATAATGGAACAGCTTTCTCAGCCTGATGTTGTTAATGATCAGCAGAAGTTTAGAGAGCTTATGAAGGAGCAGAGTAATCTTACTCCTATCGTTGAAAAATATAATGAATATAAGGCAGCAAAGCAGGCAGAAGAAGACAGCCTTATGATCATCGATGAAGAGTCTGATGAAGAAATGAAGGAAATGGCTCGTGAAGAGCTGGCTGAGGCAAAGAAGAATATTGAAAGATGCGAGCAGGAACTTAAGATCCTTCTTCTTCCTAAGGATATCAACGATGATAAGAACGTTGTAGTAGAAATCAGAGCAGGTGCAGGTGGAGATGAGGCAGCACTTTTTGCTGGCGAACTTTTCCGTATGTATCAGAAATATGCCGATAGCAATAGATGGAAAACAGAAATTGAATCATCAGATGAGACAGGACTTGGCGGATTTAAGGAAGTAGCATTTACAATCAGTGGTAAGGGTGCTTATGCTAAGCTTAAGTATGAAAGTGGTGTTCACCGTGTACAGCGTGTACCTGAAACAGAATCAGGCGGACGTATCCATACATCAACAGCAACAGTTGCTATCATGCCAGAAGCTGAAGAAGTAGATGTTAAGATTGATGAAAAAGATATCCGTATTGATGTAATGCGTGCATCAGGAAATGGTGGTCAGTGCGTAAATACAACTGACTCTGCCGTACGTCTTACACATATTCCTACAGGTATCGTAATATATTCACAGACAGAGAAGTCGCAGCTTCAGAACAGAGCCAAGGCTTTTAATCTCCTTCGTACAAAACTCTATGATATAGAGCTTCAGAAGGCGCATGATGCAGAGGCAGAAGCAAGAAGAAGCCAGATTGGTACTGGTGACAGATCTGAGAAGATCAGAACATACAATTTCCCTCAGGGGCGTGTAACAGATCATAGAATCAAGCTTACATCATACAGATTACTTGATGTTATGAATGGAGATATTACAGAATTTATCGATGCCCTTACAGCAGCTGACCAGGCAGCAAAACTTGCTAAAATGGGAGACCAGGAATAATAAAAGAATAAAACTAAAAAAATCCCCTTAAGCAGATGAAATCTGCTTAAGGGGATTTTTTTATTTAACTAGATTTAGATAAGGCTAAAGATGGTTTAAAAATATGGCTGTCAGGCTTTGTGATTGGACTTATAGCTTTTCTAATTCTTTGGGCAGATTTCCTTAATTATGCTTTTGCAAAAGAAAAGCGAGTGGTAGAAGCAGAGTTAATAAATGGATATGAAACTGAGGATTATAAGGATGACGAAAAGGGAAAAAGAAAATCCTCGGTATCAGCAGAATATGAATATGAAATAGATGGAAAAAATAGAGTTCATTTAAATGCTGGCAGTTATGTATATATAGCAAAGTTAAAGGTATATAAGAAGGGTAATGGAGAGTGGAAATATTATTTAAAGAATCCTAAGAGGCATTTTCAAGTTTAGGATTTCTCTTACTTTCTCTTTTGTTATTGGCTTGGAAAGGATGATTTTAAAATTTATATAAAAGCGTTAAGAAGGAAAAAACATAAAGAATAGACGGCTTTGCAACAAATTCTAAAATATTTAGAAATTTTTAATTTTTTTGTTGACAGAGAGAGACCAAAGTGGTAATCTATAAAAGCTGTCGCTGATGACAACAAACAAGTCAAAAGCAAACAGTGATGAATAACGATCTTTAACAATTTAATAACATGACAACCCCGAAAATTCTTTTAAACAAAGTTTTTTCGGATTTAGAACAAATCCAAACACAGTAAGTTTGAATGGCAAGAATTAAAGCTAGTCTTTATTCGAGTCAAAAGGAGAACTTAAAATTTTTATTGAGAGTTC
>JAFOIV010000091.1 GCA_017420535.1 Eubacterium sp.
CAGGCATTCCAGCCAAATCAGGGAATGGGACAGCCAGCACCACAGGCATTCCAGCCAAATCCAGGAATGGGACAGCCAACACCACAGGCATTCCAGCCAAATCAGGGAATGGGACAGCCGGCACCACAGGCATTCCATCCAAATTCAGGTATGAATCAGCCTGCATCAGGCTTTACAAATAATAATGGACAGTTCTTTAAACCTACACCAGAACCTGTCAAAGCGCCAGAACAGCCGGCAGCACCAGAACCAGTTAAGGCACCAGAGCAGCCAGTGGCACCAGAAGCTGTCAAAGCGCCGGAGCAGCCAGTGGCACCAGAAGCTGTCAAAGCACCGGAGCAGCCAGTGGCACCAGAAGTTGTCAAAGCGCCGGAGCAGCCAGCAGCACCGGAAGCTGTCAAAGCACCGGAGCAGCCAGCGGCACCAGAACCAGCTAAAGCACCAGAGCAGCCTGTGTTCTCAGAGAAGGCACCTCAGATCCTTCCAGAGGAACAGCCTAAGGCTCCTACATTTAATCCAGAGCCAGGTAAGCCTGCAATTCAGTCTGGACTGGACTTTGAACAGACAACAATAATTAAAGATTATGACAAAACAGAGCCGCTCAGTCAGGGAGAATCAATTGAAAACCAGCTTAGAATGGCTTTTGGTTCAGCGTCAAAACCAGCAAGAGAACTTGCTGCAACTGGAAGCACAGATGTTTTATCTGATGATTATGATAGTGATCTTCCTGAACCAAATTTCGTACGTGAAAGAACAGGAGAAAGATTCTTTATCACTAAACCAGAATTTAAGATTGGTAAATCCAGACTTCATGCTGACTATGCAATAGATGGAAATACAGCTATAAGCCGTATTCATTGTATCGTGGTTCAGAAGAATGGAGTTAATTATATAAAAGACAATGCTTCAACTAACGGCACATTTGTTGATGAAAACAAAGTTGAGGCCTCACAGGAAGTGCTTCTTAAGGATGGAGTAACTGTAAGACTTGGTGATGAAATATTCACTTTCCACCTTAAGAGAAGATAAGAATAAAGAAAAAACGCTGCTTTTTTAGGCAGCGTTTTGTGGGATATAGAGTTTTATGTGAAATGGGGTTTTTTAAGAAGTAAAATGAACTTTATTGCGACATATAATACAGATATTGGGATTAAAAAGAATACAAACCAGGATTCACTAGCTATAAGAATAATAGATTCTCCTTTGGGAAAGGTGGCATTTGCTATTGTATGTGATGGCATGGGTGGACTTTCAAAGGGAGAACTGGCAAGTAAGGAAGTTATAATGGCTTTTACTGACTGGTTTGATAATGTCTTCGCCACTGAAATAAGTCAGGGGCTTTTTAGTGTATCTAATCTTCATAACAGATGGAATGAAATCATTTTAGAACAGAATAAAAGGTTGGGAAGATATGGTGACGAGAACGGCATAATGCTTGGAACCACTGTATCAGCCATGCTTATGATAAATGAAGAATATTATATCGTGCATGTAGGAGACAGCCGTATATATGAGCTTAGCGATGTATGTAAGCAGCTTACCAATGATCAGAGCTTTGTTGCCAGAGAGATTGCGATGGGGCGCATGACACCTGAACAGGCGAAGAATGATCCAAGAAGGAGCATACTGCTTCAGTGCGTTGGAGCTTCAAATGTGGTTGAACCTGATTTCCTTAAAGGAAGTCTTAAGAAGGACGCGGTATATATCCTTTGTTCTGACGGATTCAGACATCAGATCTCAGATGAAGAAGTAATGGAAAGACTTAGTCCTGAGGCGACAGACAGTGAAAAAATGTTAAAGTATGGATGCATATATCTTACTGAATTAGTTAAGAAGAGAAGGGAAACAGATAATATAACTGTTTCAGCAATAAGAACGTTATAATAGGGGTTAGGGAATGGCGACAAAAGTAGGTACAATACTTGATGATAAATATGAAATACTTAAAGAGATAGGCCGCGGTGGAATGTCGATCGTTTATCTTGCGTTTGACCACAGACTTAATAAGCAGTGGGCAATAAAAGAGATTAAAAATGATGGATCAAAAAGCACAAAGACTCTCCTTAAGGGCTTGGAGAGAGAAGCCAATATCCTGAAGAATGTAGATCATCCTGTTCTTCCAAGAATTGTTGATATTATCAACAGCAATGGCGTTATCTATGTTGTAATGGATTTTATAGAAGGAACAAACCTTGCGGAAATCTTAAAGAAAGAAGGAGCTCAAAAGCAGGAAGATGTTATTGAGTGGGCAAAACAGCTGGCTTCAGCTCTTGATTACCTTCATTCTATGAATCCACCTATCATATATCGTGATATGAAACCGGGAAATGTAATGCTTAAACCGGAAGGTGGAGTAAAACTTATCGACTTTGGTACAGCAAAAGAATTTACTCAGGAAAATAATGCAGATACTACGGCTCTTGGTACAAGAGGTTATGCTGCGCCGGAACAGTTTGGTGATGCACAGGGGCGTGGGTTATATAAAACAGATGCAAGAACAGACATTTATAATTTAGGGGCAACTCTGTATCATATGGTTACAGGGATGAATCCTTGTGAGCCTCCATATGAGATAAAACCTATCAGAAGATGGAATGCATCTCTTTCAGCAGGTTTAGAACAGATCATTCTTAAATGTACCCAGCCAAACCCTACAGACAGATATCAATCCTGTTCTGAACTTCTTTACGCTCTGGATCATTATACAGAGCTGGATGAATCCTATAAAACAGAAAATAAACTGAAACTTGCTCTTTTCGGCATATGTGCTGCTCTTTCTATAGTAGGAGCGACTGTATCTACTTTTGGATATAAGGGAATGAAGCGAGTGCTTCAGGAAAATTATACAGCTTACATTGATCAAGGTAATACATATAAGGTACAGAAGAATTATCAGGAAGCTGCAGAGCAGTATAAATTAGCATTTGACCTTAAGGGAAATGAAGCAGATGCATATGTAAGTTACATAGATCTTTATATTGATGCATCAAAGGATAAGGATATCGATGAAAAAGATGCATTAAAGCTTCAGGATGGCTTGGGAACTATTGCCAATCGAGTTAATAACAGTACTGCCGGGGCGTCAAAAAATCCGGAAGTGCTTTACAGACTGGGACTGGCTTATTTTGCTGAGTTATCAGATTATAAAGCTGCATATAAATATTTCAGCATGATCGATGCAGAAGATCCTACCTATGGAGAACTGGCAAGATATTACGGAAGCATATCTCTGATCCTTTCCAGTAACAGTGTAAATGTTATGAACTTAATGGAAGAAGTAAATGGATTTGCTGATTATAACATGACCAAGTTTATTAATAGTGATGAGCAGAAATTCATCAACTATGAAATGCTTGGAAGGATCTATGCTACCTATATCCAGACAGAGGGGGTTGCAGAAAAAGCTGAAACTGTAATGAGTCAGGCTGTAACAGATCTTGCAGATTATGATGGTGATAATGCAACTAATTTTGATTATGAATTTAATAATTCACTTTCAGAAATATATTATCAGTTAGGAAAAGAAAATCCTTCATTCTATGAACTGGCAATAGATGCTTGTAATGAGGTGGCTTCACAGGCGGTTGGAAACTTAAGCATTGCCAAGGATTCCATAGGAAATGATACTATTACAGCTTATCGTGTCGCTTATATGAATAAGATGTGCCGTATAGCAGAAATCTATGGTATCGAAGGAAAGAGTGATAAAGCCGAAGAGACATATATTCAGGCGGAAAAAGTATTAAGAGGTGAGGGAGAGGTAGCATCAGACTATCTTGCCAAGGTTTATACTGAACATCTAACATACTTATATAATACATATACAACCAAAGACGGAAATGACATTACCAAGTGGCCTAGACAGGATGCTGCTAAGATAATTTCAGTATATAACGAAGGTTCAGCTGTAGAAGGAATAAGCAAGATGTCAAACTGGATAAAGAGAGTTCCTGATATGGAAACATTAAAATCGCAGTTTGGTAATTCTGAAGGGGGGGCTGAATAATGAGTACATACAGAATAATGTTCATTGGCGGCATGGTAGCTTTTATCATGTTTTTGATACTGGCAGTGGTTATCTTTATAGTGCTGAATATTCCAAAGGCCTTCGGTGTAGTTACCGGGCGGGCAGAAAAGAGGGCAATCGAACAGATCAGAAAAGCTGGTTATGAGAGAATGTCAAAACAGGAAGCAATCCGCAATTCCAGTGGACGTATCAAAGCCAGAGAAGCTGATATGAATACGGATAAACAGAAAAAACATAGAAAGAAAAAACAGGGAGAAACCAGTGAAAAATTAGAGGCTCTGGATCCGGAAAAAGAAATAAAGATAGCCCAAGAAGCGGCTAGAGAGGCGGAGCTTAGAAAAGAAGAAGAAAGAAGAGTATTTGAAGAGAACCAGAGGATCAAAAACGCAATTAAAAAAGCTGAAGGACCAACGGATGTGCTCGAAGAAAGGGTCAAGCAGGGAGAAGAAAAAACAGCAGTGCTTGATATAGAATCAGGAGAAGAAAAAACTGATCTTCTTGATGATCTAAAAGGGGAAGAAGAGACCGAGCTTTTGGAGGACTTAAGAAGTGAAGATACAACTGATGCACTTGCTTCATATAATGCAGAAGCCGTAACAGATGCACTTTCAAGCGGTGAAAGTGATATGGATGTATTAGGAAATTATAGTCCGGAAGAAACAGCGGTTCTTAAAGATATGCATAATACAAGATATTCTGTTACCGGTGCAATTAAGGTTTTATACAGTGAGACAGTGGTACATACTGACGAAATTCTGGATATATAG
>JAFOIV010000092.1 GCA_017420535.1 Eubacterium sp.
GATTTATCTGATGAAATATCCGTAGGATTTCCATCAGGGTTACTTCCTCTGTCATCAGCTAAAACTCGGCCGTTGCCCCCCCTAGTAAAATAAGGGTTGAGAGCATAATTGCTACATGTCTCTTAAACTTTTTAGTCACTTCTCATGTCTCCTTTGACTCATATTTTTTTGCTCGTTTTTAAATTGTATAATAAAAAAAGGGATTTTTCCCCGACCCACATTCAAGATAAATATACAATATGGTTTAGAAAATGTAAACAAAATTATTACGGACGTCCAAATAGAATTTATGTCTCTAAAGCCTCTCATTATAAACAATAGTTGTGGCATGTAAAAGTTGCCACAACCAGCCAAAATAGAATATAAGACGTGAAAGGCCCCGTCCAAAGGACATGTTTAGTCCGCTGGATGGGGCACTTTCTCGTCTATTCTATTTTGGCGTCCGTTCTACATCTATTTTGGCGTCCGTTTTACATCTATTCTATTTTGGCGTCCATTCTACACTATGATTCCGCCACCGATTACTATATCTCCATCATATACTACCAGGGACTGACCGGAGGTTACTGCTCTTACAGCCTCATCGAAAACCATATCAACTGATCCATCGTCATTTATATGAAGGACTCCTGGGGTTTCCTTTGCTCTGTATCTTATCTTTGCTGCACATCTGATTTCTTTAGTGCCTTCCTCAGGCTGATTAATGAAATTAAATCTGATGGCATGGACATTTTTAGTAAAAAGGTCCTGGTTGCTGCCAAGTACAACCTGATTCTTCTTAGGGATTGTTTTTATTACATAAAGAGGTTCCTTGGCTGATATTCCAAGGCCCTTTCTCTGTCCTATAGTGTAATAATAATATCCTTTATGTTTTCCAAGAACATTTCCATCTTTGTCAACAAAATCCCCTTCACCAGGGAGTTTAAAGCCTGGCACTAGGTCTGATGCATACTGCTCAACAACTCTCTTATAATTTCCATCTGGTACAAAGCAGATATCCTGACTGTCATGCTTATTAGCATTTATAAGGCCTGCTTCTCTGGCTAATTCTCTATTATCAAGCTTTTCTGTATCTCCAAGAGGAAAATCGATCATGGAAAGCTGCTCTTGATTTAAGAAATATAATACGTAGGACTGATCTTTTGTTGGATCAAGACCTTTCTTCAAAAGGAATTTTCCACCTTCTGTTTTTTCTACTCTCGCGTAATGTCCTGTAACTATTTTCTCGCATCCAAATTCCTTTGCCTTTTGGATCAGATCATCAAATTTCATACATCTGTTACATTCTATGCAAGGATTAGGGGTATTTCCCTCGATGTATGTCATGACGAAATTATTAATTACCTTTTCCTTAAATCCATCCATGAAATTAGTAACATAGTAAGGCATGCCAAGATTAACTGCTACACTTCTGGCATCCTCTATGTCACTTAGAGAACAACAGGTATGTGTATCACACATACCTGCCTGTTCATTATTATAAAGTTTCATGGTAATTCCTATACAATCATATCCCTTACGCTGCATAAGAAGAGCTGCAACTGAACTGTCAACTCCGCCGCTCATGGCAATGAGTGCTTTCTTTTTTTCCATGTAAATTTATCCTATCTTTTTTATTTTCCTGGTCTTATGCCAAGTATTATGTCATACCTTTTTAATACAGTCTTATGTCATATCTTTTAATACGGTCTTCTACCTGGCATAACTCTGCTTTTTATTCTTCATGGGAGAGTAATGTATTTTCCTTTGAATTAAGGATATCCATGAATTCCTCACCTGTAATGGTTTCATTTTCGTAAAGATACTTGGCAATCTCATGAAGCTTCTGGATATTGTCCTTTAATATCTGTAAAGCCTTTGAATGCTCTTCTCTTACTATTGACACTACCATTGAATCTATCTTTGTTGCTGTTTCAGGAGAACATGACATGCTGGTGTCTCCGCCAAGGTACTGGTTGTTTACTGTTTCCATGGCAACCATGTCAAAGTCCTCTGTCATACCGAAACGAGTTACCATAGCACGGGCATATTTTGTAGCCTGCTCGATATCATTTGAAGCACCGGTTGTAATCTCGTTGAAGATAAGTTCCTCCGCTGCACGGCCACCGGTAAGAGTTGCGATCTTATTAAGCATCTCTGTCTTTGACATAAGATTATGCTCATCTTCATCCACCTGCATTGTGTAACCTAAAGCACCTGAAGTACGAGGGATGATAGTGATCTTTGTAACTGGTGCTGAATGGCTCTGAAGAGCTGCCACAAGGGCATGTCCTACTTCATGGTAAGCAACTACAAGTTTTTCTTTATTTGTAAGAACCTTATTTTTCTTCTGATAACCAGCAATAACCACTTCAACTGATTCCATAAGGTCGTCCTGCTGAACAACTTTTCTTCCTTCGCGAACTGCCTTTAAGGCGGCTTCATTTACGATATTGGCCAGCTGAGCACCTGAGGCACCTGAAGCTGTCTTTGCTATTGTTTCGAAATCTACATTATCTGAGATTTTAATCTTTTTAGCATGTACTCTTAAAATATCAATACGTCCCTTAAGGTCCGGAAGTTCAACAGGAATTCTTCTGTCGAAACGGCCTGGACGAAGAAGCGCTGGATCAAGGGATTCAGGTCTGTTGGTTGCTGCAAGGATTACAACGCCTGTATTTCCTTCAAAACCATCCATCTCTGAAAGGAGCTGATTTAATGTCTGCTCACGCTCGTCATTTGATGTAAGAGTTGAATCTCTCTTTTTACCGATGGCATCGATCTCATCAATAAATACGATACAAGGGGCTTTTTCCTTAGCCTGCTTGAAAAGATCTCTTACTTTAGCAGCACCCATACCAACAAACATCTGTACAAATTCTGAACCAGAAATTGAGAAAAATGGTACATTGGCTTCACCGGCTACGGCTTTGGCAAGAAGTGTCTTACCTGTTCCCGGAGGACCTACAAGAAGTGCTCCCTTTGGAAGAGTTGCACCTATTTCTGTATATTTTTCAGGGGCGTGAAGGTAATGAACAATCTCCTTTAAAAGATCTTTTGCTTCATCTTCACCTGCTACGTCAGAAAAACGTATTCCATTTTCTGACTTAACATAAACACGGGCATTGCTCTTTCCTTCACCAAGGCCAAAGGATAGCATATCCTTACTGTCTCCCATCTTTTTAAAGACACGTTTGGTGATGAATCTCCATAAAAGATAGAGCAATACGATCTGAATTAAAAATGTTACCGCATAATAAATGATCGGATTAGTCTGCTCGATTATCTTTGAGCCAAATGTTGCTCCAGAATCATATAACCTCTTATAAAGATCTTCATCCTCAATGATACCTGTCTTATAGATATTTCCTGACTTATCTTTAAATACGATCTTATTAGATTCTATGTTGGCTTCAGAGATGCCCTTCTCTTCGATCATTCCCATGAACACATTATAGCCAACTTCTTTTACCTGCTGCTTTACAAGGCTGTTATAAAGCATAACATTAATGATGCCAAATACTATTAATGCTATTATCCAATAGCCATAGTCCGGCTTTTTTCTCTGCTGTTTTATTTCCATATACTGTCCTCTTTTCCTCGAGTCAAATTAATAAGTTCGTTGCATAATATACCACCTAAAAGTGTATAAATTGTGTGCAACCAAAAGTTCTTATTCTAATTAATCTTATAAATGACAGATTTTTGGACATCACAGTTCTTTTGTCCATATAATTAATTAGACTTAGTAGGTAAATTATAGTTAAATAATCGTTTTAAGTAAAGGTGATTTTATGCTACGAAGGAAAGATATTCAAAGAACTTTAATTGAAAATACTCTACGTCTTCATATGAAAAGATATGATTCTGACAGTGAAAGAACTCTTAGAAGACTTATCGATATCGGTCTTTCTGTTTCAAAGACTCCAAGACAATCCAATATATTTAAACGTATAGCCTTACTCTTTAAAGATGAGAAATCCACATATTATCCTGCATTAAAGAAAGAATTCGATAATGTTAACAGGGACCATTTTATACATTTTTGCACTAATCTTGGATATCTCTCATGGAAAAAGGGAGCAGGCGTACTTAATTCTTATATAAAAGAATCCAGGGACAGTGAATCCTGGCTCAAAACCTTCCTGATAAGTGACAATAATAAAGAAAAGCTTAACACTTCATCTTTATCAAACGAAATACAAGTTTTAAATAAAAAAGGAATTTACGCTTTTAATTTTAATATAAACTTTAATAATGACGTAGAAGCAATATTAAATATATTGATCCCTGTGATCAATACTTATCAGGATTCCAACTTCCTTATCCGCCTTCCTGATGTGATAATTGATGATAATACCATTGAACAGTTATCTCTTCTTCCAAATATCCTTGTGGCAATACCATATAATAAAGAATCCACCTTTGCCATGTCAGAACTCTTATTTGAAGAAAAGATCTTCTATGGTCTGTATTATTACTATGGTAAGGATGAGGCTTCTGATTACGGTTATGAATTACTTGAAGATACATTTGAAAATATGTCCCAGGAAAATACCTCGGCTATATTTATGATCCCTTCCGAAGGACTGACAGATAAGGAGAAAAAGGCTGTAAATAAAAAAATCCTCAGATATCGTTCAGGAAGATATTTTCCACTTTTGATAACCGATTTTCTTTATGACGTTGACAGGATTAATGATTATATAATTAACAAGTGATATAAGTTCCATAAACCGGCAAAAAAATCAACCCAAATACAATAAGGACGAGAAAGGCCTCACTCCAAAGGGCATGTTTAGCCCACTGGAGTGAGGCCTTGAACGTCCATTGTATCTGGGTGTCCGTTTTTTGGTATTTCTTATCAACCTTCAGGGAAAAGTTCTGTCAGCTTTCTAGCCAGTTTTAACAACATAGCCCTATAGGAAGTAACCATTTCATGAGGCTCAACAGTAACAGGTCCTGTAAGCCATTTAACCAGTGCACTTATAAGCAGATCACACATGGTATCTATAAAAAAATCCTGATACTCATCTTCTCCGATAAGGTCAGATACCGCATACTTGATCACAGGATAGATAACTTCATGGTAATAATCCTTAAATGAATTCTGTCCTTCTATAAGGAGCGCTTTCTTATAAAACTTTCGCTCACTATAAAAGTACGCTGCCAGCTTTTCTATCAGCATCCAGCTTTCATCCGGAGTATGAGTCTCCAGATCATAATCTGCCAGATTGATATTATTCATAAATCCAATATAAAATATCCAGTTTACAAGATCATATTTGTCCTTAAAGTGGTAATAAAAACTTTTCCTGTTCATCCCACATTTCTCACAAATATCCGTAACACTGATCTTATCAAATGCCTTTTCCTGCATAAGTTCGATCATAGCATCTTTTAATGCATTTTTAGTAATATTTGAATCAGCCATAGTATCCCCTGTCTGTTTTTTTATTAATAATATTGCATTTTCTATAAAAGCGGTGCCATAAGTACCAGCACTGAATCAAAGAATCTTCCAAACACATTCTGCTTTCTATCTTCTACAGTAACCTCATGACACACCTTAAATGTTTCCTTCATATCATCCATAAGATCTCCAACCGCTGGACATCCTGCGAAATAAACTGCATCCTCAAAATGAAGGAAAAGACTTCTGTAATCAAAATTAACTGTTCCCACAATGGCTTTATTATCATCACAAAGCATACATTTTGAATGGATAAAGCCTGGGGTATATTCATAAATCCTTATCCCCGCCTGAAGAAGCCTGTCATAGGAAGCTCTCGTAAGTCTATATACCAGCTTCTTATCGGGAATTCCGGGAGTTACAATCCTTACATCCACGCCACATCTAGCAGCAATGCAGAGATTATTGATCAGCGCCTCACTGAGGATAAGATATGGAGTATAAATATAAAGATTCTTCTTTGCCTGAGCTATCAGATCCAGATATACATTTTCTGATAGATCAATATCATCAAATGGCTCATCACCGTAAGGCTGTACAAATCCCTCACCATAAAAAGGAGCTGTGTGCCATCTGTGAGGCATATAGTCTCTTATATCCTTTTCTTCCTCATATTCATTCTTTTTATTTTTCTTAACAGCATCCCACATTTCCAGGAACATCAGTGTCATGTTCCATGTGGCATCCCCTGAGAGCCTAACTCCCGCATCCTTCCATTGCCCAAAAGGATGGGTAATATTTACATATCTGTCGGAAATATTAAGTCCCCCAGTAAATGATACATGTCCGTCTATTATAGTCATTTTACGATGATCTCTGTTATTCATGAATACTGAAAAGAACGGGATCATCCTGTTGAACTTCATACATTTAATATGAGGATCTATCTTTTCTAAAGTCTTATAATATCTCACAGGGATATATTTGATGGATCCGAAATCATCATAAAGGATCCTTATTTCCACTCCCTGCTTTGCTTTTTGGGTGAGAATTTCTAATATTGGTTCCCAAAGCTTACCAAAATCAATGGTGAAATATTCCATAAAGATGAAATGCTCAGCCTTCATCAGGTCTTTTATCATTCCCTCTACTAACTCTTCACCGGTCTTATAATAAGTTACATCTGTATTCTGATACACCGGGAAAGTCTGCTCGTTAAAGATATAACGAGAGGTCCTGCTTCCTCTTTCATCATATTTCTTAAAAGCCTTCATAGGCTTTGAATCCTGAAGGTAGGAAACATGATATTTCTTGCTGGCTTTATCAAGTCTTTTTCTAAACCCCTGTCCCGGTCTCTTCTCTGCAAAAAGATAATAAGAAGGGACCCCTACGATAGGGAAAAGAAGTATCACCGCAACCCAAAGAATCTTATATTCCTGCTTTTGATGTCTGCTGTTCTGTATATAAATAACGAAAAAAATTGCCAGTCCCTGCATTATAGATGCAAGTAATGGTATTGATTTTACGATTTTAAGATAATTAATTATTATCCATAGGGCCTGCAATAAAATAAGAAAGAATAATAAAACAACACGGCTGAATAAAATTCTTCTTAATTTCTTGATTACCCTGGTATTCTTTGGAAGTGACATATTTCCCCACCTTTAAGCCTACTAAAAACTTATTCCTCGTTCCCTAAGTGAACTTACCAATTCTTCATAACCTTTAAAGCAAATGGCTTCCATACCAAGTGCCGCCGAAGCTTCACAATTATCTTCTCTGTCATCGATAAATATGGATTCACTAAAGTCTATATCATACTTATCTCTAAGTGCCATATAAATCGCAGGATCCGGCTTACAAAGCTTAACCTTTGATGACATTATATAGCCATCCACCAGCGGAAGAAAACTGCAGGCAGCCCAATGTGCTTCCCCCATTTCTTCCGGATAGTTTGAAAGAAGATAAATATTATACCCTGCATCTTTTAAGCCTTTTACCAGCTTATAAGAATAAGGATACTCTATGGCGATCTCATTTACTCTGTCCCAGAAAAGATTAATATCATCTCTATATTCATCTGGTAATTCTTTAAGCAAATGCTGCCTTGCCTCATTTTGTTTTATAAGCCCCATGTCCAGCTGATGCCAGTACAGGGAATTCACTACATTTTTTCCAAAGAAATCAATTTTTTCCTGTGAAAAGCCTAAATCCTTAAGATAGCCTCTCCACCTGAAATCTATGAGCACAAAACCCATATCAAAAACTAAATTTTTAGTCTTTTTATCTGTCATCATGTAAACTCCTGATGTCTTTTTATATATTAATTATAGAAAGATGTTGGATATGACTGGATAGCACCTGCATTCTGTACAGATTCTCCTGAGAAATGATTCGATCTGTCCAGATATTCTGCCATCTTATCCTCTGAAACATCCTCTAATTTGTCCGGTGTCAATCCGTCCTTATAAAGCTGATAAAGAAGTGAACCTATAAATCCATCTCCCGCACCAGTAGTATCGATTGCTTTAACTTTCTCTGAAGCAACAAATTTAGAAGCTTTTTTAGTAAAGGCTGATGAACCTCTGCTGCCAAGAGTATAGATGATAAGCTTAATATCTCCTGTAAAAAGAGTTTTGATCTTTTCAGCAGCTTCTTCATCTGTATATTCTTTTCCATCTTCTCCCAGGATAAAAGCTAATTCTTCATCAGAGATCTTAACCACATCCGCTAAAGGAAGGAATTCCCTTACTGTTTCTCTAAGAGCTTCCTTTGAATCCCAGAGATTAAATCTTAAATTTGGATCAAATGAAATAATCGCTCCGGCAGCCTTAGCCGCCTTAATCGCCTTGATGTGAGCTGATCTCATCGGTTCCGCTGCAAGAGCTACAGAACAAAAATGAAGGATAGCCGCATCATCAAACCATTTTTCATCTACTTCTTCAGGTGTAAGAAGCATATCAGCTGATGGCTTTCTGTAAAATGAGAATTCTCTGTTTCCATCTGCCATAAGTGAAACAAAGGCAAGAGCTGTATTTGCCTTCTTTGTTCTTATTACCTTTGAAAATCCTATATTATTTTCTTTAAAACTTTCTATGATCTTATCCCCGAATGGGTCGTCTCCTAATTCAGTTATCATTTCTGATTCGCCACCAAGCTTTGAAAAAGCTCCGCATACATTTGCAGGTGCTCCTCCTGGTGCTGGCTTAAATCCAGATACTTCTCTTATAGGTTTTCCTGTTTCTTCAGGAATAAAGTCAATAAGTGCTTCCCCAATAGCATATAATTTCTTCATTTTTACCCCTCCTGATTCTTCTATAAATAATACAGTTCATTTACTGCATTATGCTCTAATTGCTCTTTTTATTCATTATGGCATCAATTGAAGAAATGCAGGCATCCCTAAAACCTTTTTCTTCAAGTTTTGCCACACCACAGATTGTTGTTCCCGCTGGAGAACAAACATTATCTTTTAATACTCCCGGATGTTCTCCTGTCTCTAACTGAAGAAGTGCAGATCCATAGATCATCTGAGATACCAGACGGTAAGCGCTCTGTCTTGGAATTCCATACTTAACAGCAGCATCACTATAAGCTTCTATCATAAGATCAACGAATGCTGGTCCACAGCCAGTAACGGCACCACCAATACCCATAAGGCGTGATGGAAGGACTTCCACCATTCCAACTGCACTGAATAATTCTTTTATCTCTTTTAACTGTTCTTCAAGAAGAGAGTTCTTTTCTTCAAAAAGGAATACACCCTGTCCTACCATGGCTGGAGTATTAGGCATTACGAACTGTAACCTGACGTCATTTGGTATAAATACTTCATATTTTGCAAAGTCCCAGCCGGCTGCAACTGAAATAAGAGTCTTTCCTGAAAGATCATTTCCTATCTCTTTAAGTACATCTTCTATCTGATATGGTTTACATGCCATGACTAATGTGTCACATGTCTCGACTAATGTTTTAAGAGATGACACAGGATTAAATCCTATCTCTTTAGCATTCTTCTCTAATTTTTCAAAATGTGGCGCATAAGCATATACATCTTCGGCATTAATCTTCTCAGCCTTAATAAATCCGCTGCAAAGCGCCTTAGCCATGTTACCCATTCCGATAAAACCTAATTTTTTCATATAAACCTTCTTTCCAAAATAAAAAACAACAAGCAGTTACATATAAAAATAATTATAAACCCTTTAATTGATCTTCTTCATGATTAACGAAGAATCTTCTTCATCTCTCTAAGTGCAGTTTTAAGTCTCTGATCAAACTGCTGATAAAAATCTCCCTTGGTGTCAAATTCCACCACATAAAAAAGATCTATAACAAACAAAAGGAAATTTCTCTTTTGTTTTTCATCTGTAGCTTCGCTTACTTTCTTCTCGGCAAATTTTCTAAAATTGTGCCATTTTCGAACGAAAACAGTATTTTCTTCTATAAAAGGAATATCTATCCACTTACTTACTTTAACTTTTGAACGATTCTTCATTTCACACTGACCAGTCTGAAGGAAATATTTAAAATCTCCGTTTTTATAATATCTTCCCAGTGGAAAAAGTCGACATATGGATGGACGATATGGATGAATGCTGCATCTTCCTTCTTCATTTAGAAAACGGCAGCCGGTTTTCTCCCCTTCCATATTAAGATGCGGAAGGATAAGTCCATCTACAACTGAAAGAGCTATTTCATTTTCAAGCATCTCATGGAATGTCTTTCCTGTACCAAGTGTAAGCAGGAATACATCATACGGATCCAGCTGGATTGAATTCCCCATGTCTGAACTGCAGCATTTGTGACAGCCTACGCAGTCACGGCAATCTGCTCTGACCATATCATTAAGGTCATAAAGTCTTCCATCAGATATTTCTTCTAAGGATGCATTTCTAAGCATAATTCTCTTCCTTCTTTGTATTTGCAAAGTTTCTATTACTTAACTATAAAGAAAAGGATAGAATAAATCAATCTTTTTAAAGTTCTAAAATGTGTAATTCTTTTCATTTAATAAAGATTATCGTTGTATTTTTCCCCTTTAAATGTTAGATTATCAGTAGTATATTAATGCTAAAAATGGCAGGAGGTTTATATAATGTCAGATAACTATTATCAGGATAATGATTCTTATCCTAACAATCAAGGTTCATCTAATAGATATTCATTAAACGAATCTCAGTTAAATGAGCCTCAGACAAGTCAGTCTAACCAGTACGGAGAATACAGCCAGTACGGTCAGTCTAACCAAACAAATTCATATTATAACCAGTACGAACAGCAGATGCAGGCTCAGAGTGGTTATCAGAATTCACAGTACGGTGCATTCCAGAATAATTACTACGCAGCTCAGCAGAAAACAGTTTTGAATGGCGGATATTCAAGCGCAAGTGAAGCTACAGTTAGAGAAGTATTAACAAATTCATTTCTTTATATGTTCCTTGGACTTCTTGTAACTGGTATCATCTCTACATTTTTTGCTAATAAAATCCTTGAAACAGGATATTTTAATGTACCAGCTTTTTTTGTTGCACTAGCCCTTGAATTTGTAGTTGTTATTGCCGCTCAATCAGCAATGAAGAATAATAATGTTACACTTTCATATATATTATTCTTTGCATATTCAGCGATCAACGGCTTTACACTTTCTATAGTACTTATTGCTTATACTTCAGAATCAGTTGTTTCAGTATTCTTTATCTGTGCAGCAGTATTCGGTGTAATGGCTGCTTTTGGTGCATTAACAAAGCTTGATCTTACAAATATGGGTTCAATCCTTATGGTTGGTCTTTTCGGTCTTATTATTGCATGCATTATCAATATATTCCTTGGATCAGAAAGAATTGACTACATTATTTCTATTGTAGGTGTTGTTATATTTGTAGGTCTCACAGCATATGATACACAGAAGATCAAGACCTTAGCTTCAACTCATACAGGATACAGCCCAGCTGTAATCGGTATTTGGGGAGCTCTTGAACTTTATCTTGATTTCATCAATCTCTTCCTTAAACTTCTTAGACTTTTAGGAAAGAGAAGATAGTAAAAAAACAAATGTATATAAAAAATCCGTGGATTTAAGATCCACGGATTTTTTTTACCTAAAGATTAGGGACGGGGGTATCATTTTACATATCAAGCATCATATCGATGATAAATCTTATTATTCTGGCACCTAAACCAGACGACATTAAAAAGATCAATATCACGATAAAACATCCTAAAGCACTTCCATTATTTTTTGGTTTTTTTGTCGCAGACGCCTTATTCATTACAGGTTTATTAGTCTGTTTATTTACATATCTGTTCTGCCCCTTTATAGGCGCATTGACATATCTTTTTTCATTTGCAACAGAAGGATTAACATATTTCTTTGCATCATCTCCTGCATTATTATATTCAACTCCAGGGATACCTCTGTTAAGCCCCGCTGAGTCTGCATGAATATGAAAACTTCCGCCAAGGATTCCTTCCTCAACACGGGAAAATCTGTCTCCATTGCCTTTTCTATAAACACGTCCACATTTTGGGCAAAGTCCCATATACATATCATAATCAAAAACTTTACCACAACATCTGCAAATAACTTTAATAAAAATCACCCCACTTAATTATTTAGTGATGGAATAATCTGATTCCTGTGAAGCACATTGCAATATTATACTTATCACATGTCTCAATAACATTATCATCACGGATTGATCCACCTGGCTCTGCAATATATTCTACACCACTTCTATGTGCTCTTTCAATATTATCTCCAAATGGGAAGAAAGCATCTGAACCAAGAGATACACCTGTATTCTGTGCGATCCAAGCCTTACGCTCTTCCTTTGTAAATGGAGCTGGTTGCTCTGTAAAATATTTCTGCCACTCGCCATCAGCAAGTACATCCATATAATCATCTGAATTATAAACATCGATACAGTTATCTCTGTCTGCACGTCTAATGTCTGGCTTAAATGGAAGGTTAAGAACCTGTGGAGCCTGGCGAAGGAACCATTTGTCAGCCTTATCACCTGCAAGACGTGTGCAGTGGATTCTTGACTGCTGACCTGCACCGATACCGATAGCCTGTCCGCCCTTAACATAGCAAACTGAGTTAGACTGTGTATACTTAAGTGTGATCATTGAGATTGCAAGGTCGATACGAGCTTCCTCAGGGATTTCCTTATTTGCTGTAACAACGTTGCTAAAGAACTCATCATTAATAACAAGTTCATTTCTACCCTGTTCAAATGTTACACCGAAAACATCCTTTGTCTCGATTGGAGCTGGTACATAATCCGGGTCAATCTGGATAACACAGTAATTACCATTCTTCTTAGCTTTTAAGATGCTAAGTGCTTCCTCTGAATATGAAGGAGCGATAACACCATCAGATACTTCTCTCTTGATAAGGCGAGCTGTATCAGCGTCGCATTCATCTGAAAGCGCAATGAAATCACCGAATGAAGACATACGGTCAGCGCCTCTTGCTCTTGCATAAGCTGAAGCCATAGGTGAAAGATCACCCATATCCTCTACCCAGTAGATTTTCTTTTCAATATCCTTAAGCGGAAGTCCTACAGCAGCACCTGCAGGTGAAACATGCTTAAATGATGTTGCAGCAGGAAGTCCTGTAGCCTTCTTTAATTCCTTTACAAGCTGCCAGCCGTTAAATGCATCAAGGAGATTGATATATCCTGGTCTTCCGTTAACAACTGTTATTGGAAGCTCTCCATCCTTCATAAATACTCTTGATGGCTTCTGATTTGGGTTACAGCCATACTTTAATTCTAATTCCTTCATGGTATTCTCCTTTATCAATTTTTTTTATATTTTCAACTAAGATCAATTCTGCTTTTTTATTATTGCTGATTCTTCTCACTTATTAATATTCATTATTTTGTATGCTTGTTGATGATCTTTGTCTCAACTTCACCTGTCTCAAGATCGATAAATCTTGTGAAAAGAGAGATCTTATTATCTTCATTTAAGCTATTCCAAACAATATCTGTGAACTCACTAAGGTCATTTGTAGGGATTGCAACAACTGTTGGTTCTCCTTCAAATGTTGGAAGTGGATTTCCATCCTGCATATATGTATGGATGAATCTTCCTTCACCAGCCTTTGGATTGTCATATGAGAATGTGTTTCTCACGCAGCAATCCGGATCACCATTATTTGACTTTAAGATAGACATTTCGAAGTTGAATTTGCCTTCTGTATGAAGTATAGCTGAAATTCTAGGAGTGTAATTTGGTCCATCAGGCTCAAATTCTCTAATGCGAAGAGCCTCTTCAAATGTCATGCCCTGGCTCATTCTTTCATAGATTGTATCAGTCTGATCACCATTTGTTACGATAGTATCCTTACCAAGTACACGAACTGGTGCATAGATGATAAGACTTGGATCCTCAAGTAATGATGGATCAAATGCCTCTGTTCTGATGCCTTCACCCTCTTCAACAAATACTCTGTTACGGCTGTTAACTGAACGTCCCATGATAAAATAAGCTGCTGCAGCTTTCTTCTTATCAGGTGTAACACCTACTACAATTCCTCTTCCAGGATAAGTTGTGCTTCCAATTTCTTTTGCGAGATCCTTTGTTTCCATTTTGTCCTCCTTTAACACATACGATTATTAATGTCTTCCAGACATAATTTATAAACTCTTTTGATGCTGCTTATATATGTCCTTTTCTTACTGTTTATGAACGATGATAGTATAAGAAAAGCCGACTCGTACGAGCGCTCATCAAAAAGCACCCAGACGGTCGGCTATAAATTCTAGGGAATTTTCTATCCTGTGCTCCCCGTGGTAAACTCCACTCATCCGTCAGTCACACAGAACTTTTAAGTTACAATCCCATTAAAACATTATTTTATTTTTTTGTAAAGTGATTTTCTTTAAGATCTTTGATAAGCCTTCTTCTTGCAAAGGTATTAGTAAGGACCTTAAACTTGTTATATATCCAATATCCTATGATTCCCAACTGTATTATAACAGGATTCATAAAAACAATCCTGTCAGTACTAAAATGAGAGATTATCTTTGCCTCTCCCTGACCTTTGATTGCTTTTATAAGGTCATTGTTGCAGGTTATAAGATTATCAAATTGCGTATAGGCTGTTCCTATCTGTTTCGCCCTATGAGCATCAGATCCGGAAGTTGTAGGTTTGTTATATCTCTTAGCCAGGCGTTTTGCTCTCCAGTTGGCTTCTTCAGTCACACCTGCATTATTTCCCTCTATAAAATCGAATAATCTAATGATATTTTTATTCTTTTTATAGAGATTTGTATTGGTAATGGCAAAATATCCATTTCCATAAGGATGGGCAGCTCCGATTATCCCACCATATATATGTACAATTCTGGCCAGATGCTCTAACTTTAATCCTCGTCTTTCCAATAAAGGACACTTAGCATCATCCGGTAAAACTACAATAACATGTCCTCCATCTCTGGTATCATACTCGATTCCTTTTAAAACATAAAAATCGTCGATCGTCTTTCCCTGAGCTTTAAGTCTGGTCCACATTCTATATCCACCATAGGTGTCATGGTCTGTCACCAGCATCCCAGAATAACCAAGGGATTTCAGTTTTGCTGCAAAATCAAAAATCTTAATACTGCCGTCCGGCGACCCTTCTTTGGTGTGGCAGTGAAGATCATATTTCATGTTTTTTGCTCCTTCAAATTATAGTCTCTTCCCCGATTATTTAATCTAACCGCTATAATCCTTAGTACATAATTGATTATATTACAAAATTAAGCAAAAACAATATTAACTTTCAATCAAAAATCCTCTATATCTTTTCTGATGATATCACTTAACTCATCTTCATTTAATTCATCCAGATCATCAAGCATTCTTTTGATATTGCCCGCTTTGGCCATATATCTGTTTTTTTCGTTGATATAGCCCTTATCATAATGAGTGCTATACCAGTAGTCCCCAAAAATAATGCCGAAATATATTAATAATCCGAGTATCATAAGAAGTCCCACCGTAAATCCCAGGAGTTCCGTATTTCTAAAGATTCTCATAGGCAGATCCATCATTTTTGACTTAATAACGAAGGACTTAATAATAAAAATTATTAATTTTATAGAAAAAACAATGGCTGATACAGTAACCAAAGCTACCCCGATAGCTTTCGACTTTTCTTTTAAGTTATTTTCATGATTGATCATCGCCTTATATTTCTGCTCGTAAAAATTATAAGCTACTTCCAGCCTATTTCTAGCATTTTTCTGTAGATAATTTAATAATTCCGTGTCATCCAATTTTTCTTACCTTCCATTCCCCACTTATTAAATTTGTTCCAATAGATATATTATCTCAACATAATAAAATCCGCCACTATTTTTCGTTTCCATTAACTAAAAAGTGGCGGTATTTATATTACTGTCTATGATCAGTTACACGCTTTGTCTTCTTCTCGCTTCTTGGAAGTGTTCCAATAGGAACAATAGTAACTCTTGGTGTAACTCCGATACGAGATTTAAATCTGTCTCTTATCTCATCTGCCATTTCTGTGAAACGTCTTCTTCCTTCACCTTCTACAGTAAGGAGCATAACATCACGGTTCATGTCATCCTCATGAGCAAGGTCTACACGGTATTCACTAGTTGCACCGTCAATCTCTTCAAGTACACATTCAACCTGGTTAGGGAACATATTAACACCATGGATCTTAAACATATCATCAGATCTTCCCTGGATTGTATCAAGTCTTGGATATTTTGAACCACATTCGCATTCCCCCGGCATGATACGGGAAATGTCATGAGTTCTGAAACGAAGAAGTGGCGCTCCCTCTTTAACAAGCGTTGTGATAACAATTTCACCTTCCTCACCATCAGGAAGTGTTTCGCCTGTAACAGGATCGATTATCTCAATATAGATATAATCATCCCAGTAATGCATTCCGTGGCTCTTATCACAGTTTATTCCAATACCAGGACCATAGATCTCTGTAAGTCCATAGATATCATAAAGCTCAATTCCAAGTCCTTCTTTAATGGTGCGTCTCATCTTATCGCTCCATCTTTCTGAACCGATGACGCCTTTCTTTAAATGGATCTGATCTCTTATTCCTCTCTTATTTATCTCTTCTGAAAGAAGAAGAGCATATGATGATGTAGCTGTAAGAACAGTTGACTTAAGGTCAATCATCATCTGAAGCTGTTTATCTGTATTTCCAGGTCCCATAGGAATTGCCATAGCTCCAAGTAATTCGCATCCTGCCTGGAAGCCTATTCCCGCTGTCCAAAGGCCGTATCCCGGTGTGATATGGATTCTGTCTTTCTTTGTGATGCCTGCTGTTTCATAACATCTAGCAAACATCTTCGCCCAGTCTTCAACGTCCTTCTTTGTATATGGAATGATAACGGGCTTTCCTGTTGTACCTGATGATGAGTGGATTCTTACTACCTCTTCATCTGGAACTGCCTGGATTCCAAGAGGATAGGCATTTCTAAGATCATCCTTACTTGAAAATGGTATCCTCTTAAAATCTTCTTCTGTCTTTATTTCTGTAATGCCCATTTCGCGGTACATTTTGCCATAGTAGCTGTCTGTAGCTACCAGTCTCTTCACCTGTTTATCAACTAATTTAAGCTGTTCCTCACTGATTCTCATAACCTTCTCCTATCTCCTTCCCTATATTAAAAGCCTTCTTATTTAATTCAATAAATTCTTTCTTTACCGAATTTTCAATAGCTTTTATCATTACAGTGTCATCTATCCCTAATCTCTTAGTTCCTGCAAGGACTCCAAGGATTGCTACATTAAACCCCTTTGCCGTTCCAAGAGCCTTAGCTATTTCTTCAGAATCAATAGTGACCACATTTTTAACCTTTTCTTTAAGGTAAACTATCATCTCTTTTCCATCATAGCCTGTATCCTGAAGGGATTCTGTAACAGGCTTAACCGGTCTATTATTAACTATAACAATGCCGTCTTCCTTAAGATAATCTATATTTCTTACTGCTTCCCCCGGCTCAAATGAAAGCATGATATCTGCTCCATGACTTGGTATAAGAGGAGAATACTGCCTCTCGCCTATCCTTACATGGCTGGTGACGGAACCGCCTCTTTGTGCCATACCAATGGTTTCAGCCGAATGTACTATAAGGCCTGCTTCCATAGCAGCTGCTGCAAGAAGTTTTGAAGCAAGAACAGTTCCCTGTCCACCGACTCCGCATAATAAAATGTCTTTTTCCATCTTATTTATCCTCCTTGTCAGTTTTTTGATCGTCAGCTTTTATCTGTCCACCAAAGTTTTTATCCTCGACAGAGTTTATTGCCCCCAACGGGCAGATCTTACTGCAAAGTCCGCAGCCTGTGCAAAGAGATGTATCTATCTTTATTTTGCCATCTTCTCTTACTATCGCAGGACAGCCGATCTCTTTTATACATTTAAGGCAGTTTACGCATTTTTCACTTACAGAGAATTTCTTCTCCGGCTTATATAGAGCGATACATGGGGACTTAAATATAACAGCTGTAACACCCTTAGTATCTGCACATTCCTTAACCGCATTTACCGCTTCATCAAGCTTTAATGGATCAACTGTGATAACCTTCTTTAATCCCACAGCCTTTAAGATAGCTTCAATGCTTATCTTTGCAACTATATCCCCCATCATATTTATTCCTGTTCCAGGATGTGGCTGATGGCCGGTCATTGCTGTGGTGGAATTATCCAATACACAAAGAACCATATCCGCATCGTTATACACTGCATTTACAACTCCAGTCATACCTGATGCAAAGAAGGTTGAATCTCCCACGAAAGCAAAATTAACTGTATCTTCATTGGTCCAGTGAAATCCCTGAGCCATATTAATGCCCGCTCCCATACAAAGACAGGTATCTACCATATCAAGGGGCATGGCATTTCCCAAGGTGTAACAGCCTATATCTCCGCAAAAGTTAGCTTTTCTTCCCTTCATAGCCTGTTTTACTGCATAAAATGATGCTCTATGTGGACATCCTGCGCAAAGCACTGGCGGTCTCATAGGTGGTGCCGGCCTTGAATCTCTGTCACTGTCTTTATTTACAGCCTCTCCACTATTCTTTTCTTTTAATTCTTCCAGAGTTTTTCCAGTAAAAAATGCCTCTAACATTTCTTTTACAATATCAGTAGAATTTTCTCCCGCCAGAGGTGCATTACCGCTTCTCTTACCCTTGATAGAAATATTAAGCTTATTTAAGCCTGTAAGTTCAAATAACTTCTCCTCAAGGAATGGCTCCAATTCTTCTACGCAAAGAACTTCATCCACTCCATCCAAAGTGTCTTTAACAAAGTCTTCCGGAAATGGATAAGGAGTTCCTATCCTGATAAGTTTTACCTTTTCATCAAAAGACTTTAATGCTTCTTTTGTATACTGATAATTGATGCCGCTGCATATTACAGCCAGGCTTCCATTTCCTTCCACCGTATTTCTCTTATAAGATGAAAAGTCTTTACCAATAAGCGGATTTCTCTTTTCAATCATCTCATGGTTCATACGGGAAAGTCTCGGGAAGATGACCCATTTCTTTGAATCCTTAACAAAGCCTTCAAAAGCCTTCGGATCCACTATCTCATCAAAATCAATCGCCGCATAAGCATGATCTATTCTTGTAGTTGGCCTAAAGATCACAGGTGTATGATATTTCTCAGAATAGCTAAAAGCTTCCTCTATCATCTCAAATGCATCTTCCGGACTTACCGGATCAAATACCGGTATTCTGGCAAGTTCAGCATACATTCTTGTATCCTGCTCAGTCTGAGAAGAAATAGGACCTGGATCATCAGCTACAACGATAACCATGCCTCCCTTTACTCCTACGTAGGCTAAGGACATAAGTGGATCCGCTGCCACATTAAGTCCCACCATCTTCATGGTAACTAATGTTCTTGCTCCTGAATAAGAAGCCGCAGTTGCCACTTCAAGAGCAGCCTTCTCATTTACAGACCACTCCACATGGATCTTTCCTTCTTTATTATATTTTGCTACTGTTTCGATTATTTCTGAAGACGGAGTACCAGGATAGCCACAGCAAAGATTTACCCCTGCTTTTATTGCTCCCATAGCAATAGCCTGATTCCCCATTACATATTTTTTACTCAAGATTTTAACCTCCGGAACAAAACAAAAACTGTAAAATATTATATCACATTTAACGCTTTAAATCACTAAACCATCGAATCTTTATGCATCAAATTTTTCCTTACTATAGATCACAACCTTATCATCTGTTTTTAAGATAAGATCTGCTTTTGGCTCAACAAAATCATTATTTCTTATAATGGTGGCCACATAGGATTTTCTGGACAGATCCAACTCATTTATTTTTTTCTTGTTCCATTTATGATCCGAAGATACATTTATCTGCTTAATACTCATATTGTAGCCTTCAAGACTTCCCTCAGCTCCAATGAGTATATTGTCATCACTTTTTAGGATCACACTTTTCTTTGGTATTATATACTGCCCATCCCTAAGGATTCCGGTTATAGTCATGGACTTAGGAAGAATTATCTCCCCAATCTTCTTTCCTGACCATTCGTCTTTATAATTAATCTTTACCTGTATAAAGTTGATCATTTTTTCATCTGAAAAGCCGTCTAATTCCTTTAAGCTCGAATACTGCTCAACGAATCCGGCAGAAATGATACCTGTTGGAATAGCAACCATACCTACTCCCAGAAAGGCTATGGCTATTCCTAAGATTTTTCCCAGGATAGTTATAGGGTATATATCTCCATATCCTACAGTAAGGAGAGTTGAGGCCGACCACCATATGCCAGAAAATGCATTTGCAAATACTTCTGGCTGTTTAGTATGCTCCACTGAATACATGCAAAGGGAAGAGGCCATCATCAGTATAAGTATTATAAATACGCTGGAAAGCAGCTGCTGTTTCTTACATTTAAGAACTTCTGTGATAACATTTAATGAATCATAGTAAGCATTGATCCTGAAAAGTCGAAGTATCCTTACCACTCTAAACATTCTGAAAACCGCTGCTCCGGCAGGGAAAAACACCGGCAGATAGTAAGGTAAAAAGGATAGAAGATCCACTACCCCCGAAAATGAAAATACATATTTTCTTATGGATGTAAAAACATTGTCTCTTGGATAAAGAAGGTCTGCGGTTATTATACGAAGAATATAATCCACAGCAAAAAAGAATATGGTTACTTTCTCAATGATAAGCAGCCATCCCCCATAGCTTTTATTAACAGAATCAAAAGTCATAAGTATGGCACCTATAAGATTTAGAAGCAGTGCACTGATACTTATCACATCATAGCTGGTATTAAGTTTATCATTTACTACTCCAACGGATACCATGGTAAACAAACGACTCTGCACCCGGCTCCATTTTCCTGTTTTATTATTAACTTCTTCCATATCTCCCCAGTCCCCCCAATAGTATTAGCTTTTAAGATAATCGATCACTGCATTTAAGTCTGTAAGCACCTGGTCAGAGATTTCTCTCATTTCATCATCTGCTTCTAAAAGATCTGGCACCATTATAGGCCTTAAACCGCCTCTAAAAGCGGATCTGATTCCGTTAAATGAATCTTCTATGGCATAGGCTCTAGAAGGCTTAACTCCAATAGCCTCACAGGCTTTAAGGAATATATCCGGTTCCGGCTTACTTCTCTTCACCATATCTCCAGTCACTATCTCATCAAAGTAAGAAAGAAGTCCTGCGTCTCTTAATTCCATTTCTACAGTGGCCTTTCTTGAAGATGATGCTAAAGCTATCTTCTTATTATTATCCTTTAAAAATCCTAAGATATCTTTAACTCCCTTCTTCACAGGAAGCTTTCCCCCATCGTATTTCTCGTGATACATTTTTGATGCAAGAGCAGCATATTCGTCATAAGGAAAATCCTCGCCATAGGCTTCTAATACGATCTGCTTTGTTCTTTCCATTGTAGTTCCTGTACACTTCAGAAAAACCTCATATATATTTTCAAAGTGCTTCTCTTTTGCCAGTTCTAACCAGCATAAAAGAGTAGCCCGCTCTGAATCAAATATTACTCCATCCATATCAAAAATTACTGCATCAAAATCTTTCAAAGCCCGTCCTCCATAGCGCATCTTGCTAAAATAAGATGGAGTGACTTACGCCACTCCGTTTCATTTATTGTAATATTTTTTTATTTATGTAACAACCTGATTTTTATTCTGTTGTTTACCAATATATAATTTTTCATCTGCCGAACTTATCCAGGAATCTCTTGTCATTTGCTTTTCAAATATAGAAAGTCCTATAGTCATAGTTACTTTAAACTGCTTTTCTTCATATTCAAACTTGTAATTTTCAAGTTTTTTCCTAAAATCATCCAGCAGTTTAAATGCCTCTTTCCCACTTCGCATTATCTTAATCAACAAAGTTGTAGAATTCTACACTTTTAGCGATTACCATAATTCAATAAAAAACACCCCAAGACAATTGTCCTGAGGTGTAATAAGTCGTATATGATTGTCCAAAGACGTAATACGTTGTGAAACGATTATCTCTTTGAGAACTGTGGTGCACGTCTTGCGCCTTTGAGACCGTACTTCTTTCTTTCTTTCATACGAGGATCTCTTGTAAGGAATCCAGCCTTCTTTAATGCAGGTCTGAACTCTACGTTAGCTTCGTTAAGAGCTCTTGCGATACCATGACGGATAGCACCAGCCTGACCTGTGTATCCACCACCGTATACGTTAACTGTTACATCATACTTACCTTCTGTACCAGTTACAGCGAATGGCTGTCTAACGATAACCTTAAGTGTATCAATTCCGAAGTACTCTTCGATATCTCTCTTATTGATTGTGATCTTTCCGTTTCCAGGTGTTACATAAACACGGGCAACACTGCTCTTTCTTCTACCTGTTCCGTAAAATCTTGTAGATTTTGCCATGTCTTCTTCCTCCTAATTAATACTTGATTACAAGTGCTTCTGGTTTCTGAGCCTGATGCTTGTGCTCTGGACCAGCGTAAACAAAAAGCTTCTTAGCCATCTGTCTTCCAAGAGGTCCCTTAGGAAGCATTCCAACAACAGCATGCTCTACAGCAAATGTAGGCTTCTTCTCAAGTGCCTCGCGAAGTGTCATAGTCTTAACACCACCGATGTACTCTGAATGTCTGAAATATGTCTTGTCATCAAGCTTAGCGCCTGTAACCTTAATCTTTTCAGCATTTACGATAATAACATAGTCACCTGTATCAATATGAGGTGTATAAGTTGGCTTATTCTTACCTCTTAAAACCTTTGCAACTTCGCTAGCAAGACGACCTAATGTCTGTCCTTCAGCGTCAACAACATACCACTTTCTTTCAATAGTAGATGGGCTTGCCATAAAGCTCTTCATAGTGGTCTCCTCCTTAAAATCTAATTCTTTATAATAACAATATATAAGAAACTCAATTCCGGGGCATTGGTTTGAGTAATCTTTCAGTTGTCACAGACATACATTTTATACCACGTTGTCTGGTGTGTCAATATCATTTTTATGATTTAAATGTGCAGAATTTATGGCTTTATCATCACCATCAATATATTGTAGTCCAATCATTGTAAGACCACAAGCCTCAGCCGTAGGGCCTGCCGCCTGTCTGTCACATGCCTCCAGCATTTCCTTTATGGACTCCTCATTTTTTAAATTCATTCCAACATTTAAAAGACTTCCTGCAATTATCCTGACCATATTATAGAGAAATCCATTTCCCTTTACCCTTATGGTAATTAAGCAGCCTTCTTTTTCAATATCAATCTTATAAATGGTCCTGACTGTAGACTTTACTGCAGTATTTACTGAACAAAAACTTTTAAAATCATGCTCCCCTTCAAGATATTTTGCAGCCCGTCTCATTTTCTCTATATCTATAGGATAATAACAAAACTTGGTATAAAGCCTCATGGTAGGATTCATAAATCTGTCATTCCATATACGATATTCATAGGTCTTAACTGATCTGCAATGCCTTGGATGAAAATCTGGGCTTACTTCGCAGGATTCAATTACCCTGATATCCTCTGGAAGTCGCTGATTGATGGCAAATACAATCTTTTCTGCCGGAATCCTGGTTTCTGTATCAAACACGCATACATTTCCAAGTGAGTGAACCCCAGAGTCTGTACGGCTCGCTCCAATAACATGGATATCTTCTCCCAGGAGTCTGGATAATTGTTTATTAAGTACTCCTTCTATTGTTTCGCCATTATCCTGCACCTGCCACCCACAATAAGCTGTGCCGTCATATGCAACCGTTAACTTTACCCTTTTCAAATTACTATCCTCATATCAATATCTGTAAAATAATAACAAGGAAGACATAGCCTGCTACAAAAAATGCTGCCACCTTGTCTCTCTTTTTAAATACCAGTTCATATACTCTGGTTTTCTCTGTATCTGCATCGTAATTTCTTATATCCATCGCATCAGAAAGCTTTCCTGCCTTTGCAATGGATATTCTGAATAAAGGACCTACTAATGGTACAAAATCCCTTATCTTTACAAAAAATCCAGCTTCGCTCATATCAACTCCACGAGAAGCTGCAGCTGTGCGGATCCTGTCTACCTCATTTGAAAGTCCAGGCAGGAATCCGAAAGCTATGGCCACTGTCATGGAAAGTTCTTCTGTGAGATGTAGTCCCTGGCGCAACGCATCCAGCATATGATATGGCTTTGTTGTCATGGAAAACACTGTAGATACAACCATTATCATAATAAGTCTGATTCCCAGTAAAACAGGTGATACACTTGAAAATGTCACCGCGCTTACCACTGTAAAGAAAACTATCACAAACAAAAATCCATGTATGGACTTAAGTATCGTAAATATATCTATCTTTGACAGATATACAACTCCGCATCCCACAAGAACAGATAATATCATTGGTGCCAAATTTGTAAAAAACAGTGTCAAAAACACGTACAGCACCAGAAAATATAACTTAAGTCTAGGATCCAGCATGTGGATGATAGTATTATTCTTTTTATATTGTCCCATCACTAAATTCATATCATTAATGTCCTGTAATAATTACAGTATGTCCCTCTTCAATATATTCATGGAGCATTTCCTGAATCTTTTCAGTTCTTTCTCTGTCCAATCCGGAAAATGGTTCATCCATAAGAAGAATATCCGGTCCCATTGCAAGAATACCTGCAATAGCCGCACATCTCTTCTCTCCCCCTGATAATTTAAATGGATCCATGTCCCATTTTATCTTTTCAAGGCCTACTCTATGCATGGCTTCCCTGGCGTGCCTTGCGGCATCCTCTTTACTAAATCCCATTCTTAAAGGACCATACATCACATCTTCAAGGACTGTATTTTCAAATAATGTGTCTTCCGGGAACTGAGTTACAAGCCCTGCATTTCTTCTAATAGAATTTATATAATTATATCTATTATCAGTTTCAATTCCCAGCCAGCCATTTTTACCCTTCTTTGGAATTAAATTACCCTTTACGTAGATATTTCCTGTTTTGATCTTTTTAGTTCCATTCATAAGAGATAAAATAGTGGTCTTTCCACTTCCGGTTGAACCTGCAAATCTGTAAAGTCGTCCTCTTTTAAAATCAAAGGAAAAATCTGAAAGAATATTATTTTTTGAATAATCAAAGGATACATTTTCAAATCTGATAAGGCTTTCTTCCGTAGTATTATCACCCTCATATTCATAAAGAGAGATATTATCATTAATCTGATATTCCTTATGATATTCTCCAAAGTAAACTCCACCATCATCAGAACTGAGACTGAGTCCCTCTTCTTCCACATTATCTTCCTCAAGTTCCTCTACATTTCCAGCAATACGCCCTTTTTTTAATGTATAAATCTTATCAAACAGGTTAAAATAGTCCCTGTCATGAGAAATTACTATAAGTGTCTGGCCATATTTTTTAGCCGTCTTAACAGTCCAACGTACCAGCTCGTCTCTCTCATTTCTATCCTGCATGGAAAATGGTTCATCTAATATAATTATCTCGGGTTTCATGGCAAATATAGCCGTAAGATAAGCTCTCTGCTTTTCTCCCCCAGATAAATTAGAATAATCTTTATGTCGTGCACTAAAGACATTGAACTTCTTTAAAAGTCCTTCAGTCCTTTTAAGGATAGTGTCTCTATCTATTCCAAGGTTTTCAGGTCCAAAGATAACATCTCTTCTCACATGTCCGAATACAATGCCGTCCTGTGTATTCTGAAGAGCAATAGAAACCTTTTTATGAATCTTCGGTATGTCCACCGTATGAAATGGATCCAGACCTTCTATTATTATCTTCCCCATTTTGTCTGGTCTTATAAGTCCCGATAAATACGCTGCGAATAGCGATTTACCGGAGCCATTTTTTCCGGTTATACCTATAATCTGACCTCTTTCAATCTCAAGTGAGATCTCACTGCCTGGTATATATTTTAATTGTAAATTTTTAACCTTTATCAATGCGCTCATAGTTGATATTTTAACATATTAAACAATGATTTGCATAGAAATATGATTGATATATGAAATATTTAGAGACATCTCGCCTGGCGGCTCCATCTTTTCGATCCTGTGATGCGGCCTCGCCAAGGTCGCTTATCTGCCGATGGCAGATTAGTATAATAAATATATATGGCTTTTCGCATAAATGCGAAGCCATATATATTTATTATACTTATGCTTCGCATAAGCGACTTTGGCTCGGCTTCGCACAAAAAAACAGCAGATCATAATGATCTGCTGTTAATGTAAGTTCTTAAATTAAACTAACTCAAGAATAACTTCAAGAGCGCCATCACCACGTCTCTGACCGATCTTAACGATTCTTGTGTAACCGCCCTTTCTGTCAGCGTACTTTGATGCATACTCGTTGAAAAGCTTCTCTGTAAGGTCAACCTTCTTTGTAGCTGCTTTCTTTCCTGCTGCGTCAGTAGGAACTTCAACTACTGGGTAAAGAACCTTGAGCATCTCACGTCTAGCGTGAAGCTTTGAAGGCTTATCCTTCTTAATTGTCTTTGACTCTTCATGGTACTTTGTTACCTTCTTGCCATCAACAACTTCTTTGATTCTCTTTCCGTCTTTATCCTTATCAGCAACCTTAACCTGAACTGTAACTTCTTCGAAGTTGTCCTTCTCATCGATTGCGTTCTTGATAAGCTTTTCAGCTATCTGACGAACTTCCTTAGCTCTAGCCTCAGTTGTCTTAATCTTTCCATGATAAATAAGCTGTGTTACCTGGTTTCTAAGAAGTGCCTTTCTCTGATCTGACTTCTTTCCAAGCTTTCTGTACATTGCCATATGCTTTATCCTTTCTTATCCGTGTTACGGATCTTCACTATGCGTACTTCTTTAAAATCTACGATTCCAAAGTAACCTTCCGCCTAAGTGGTAATTTATATTATTCTTCGCTTGTTGTTCTAAGTGAATAACCTAAATCAGCAAGTTTGTTTAAAACTTCATCTAATGACTTACGTCCAAGATTACGAACTTTCATCATCTCTTCTGGAGTCTTGTTGCAAAGTTCCTTAACAGTATTGATACCAGCTCTCTTGAGACAGTTGTATGAACGTACTGAAAGTTCAAGTTCGTCAATAGAAACGTCCTTACCCTCAGTCTTTTCAACTGCTTCAGGCTCAGCAATAACATCAATATTGTTAGATGCCTCTGAAAGACCAATGAAGAGTTTAAGATGCTCATCAAGAACCTTAGCTGCAAGGCTCACTGCATCTTCCGGTGTTATAGTTCCATTAGTAAATACGTCAAGTGTTAACTTGTCGTAATCTGTCATCTGACCAACACGAGTATTTTCTACAGTCATGTTAACACGCTCGATTGGAGTAAAGATTGAATCAACTGCGATAACATCGATAGCTGTATCAAGTTCTTTATTCTTATCAGCGCTTACATATCCTCTACCATTTCTAATAGTAAGTTCCATCTCAAGTCTGGCATCAGGTCCGCTAAGGTTAGCTATAACAAGATCTGGGTTTAAAATCTCAATATCTCCATCTGTACGGATATCTGCTGCTGTAACAACACAGTTACCAGATGCTTCAATATAAGCAGTCTTTGGCTCATTAGAAGAAGAATTGTTCTTAAGACAGAGTTCCTTAATATTCATAATGATCTCTGTAACATCTTCCTTAACGCCTGGAATAGATGTGAACTCATGTAATACGCCCTTGATCTTAACTGCACTTACAGCAGTTCCAGGGAGTGAAGAAAGCATAATTCTTCTAAGAGAGTTACCGAGTGTTGTTCCGTAACCTCTTTCTAATGGCTCTACAACAAATTTTCCATACTTGTTGTCATCTGATTTCTCAGCTATTTCAATTTTTGGTTTTTCGAATTCGAACACGGTCGTCGCCCCTCCTTATGAATCTGACTATTCTTTACCAAACTGCAGGCCACATATAAAATGCAGCCATACAGAAATCTATCAATGGTTTACTTAGAATATAACTCGACGATAAGGGTCTCATTTACAGGAACGTCGATCTGCTCTCTTAATGGAAGCTCGATTACCTTTCCTGATAATGTGTCTAAGCTAGCTTCAAGCCAAGCAGGTACTGAAACACCATTGTTAGCCTCAACGATATCCTTAAATCTCTGGATATTCTTTGACTTCTCTCTGATTTCAATTGTGTCACCTGGCTGAACCTTGTATGATGGAACATTAACTGTCTTACCATTTACAAGTACGAATCTATGTGTAACGATCTGTCTAGCTTCACGTCTTGTTCTAGCAAATCCCATACGGAAAATGATGTTATCGAGTCTTAACTCGAGTAACTGCATAAGATTTGTACCAACAAGTCCTGGCATTCTCTCAGCTTTCTCATAAAGGTTACGGAAAGGCTTCTCCTGAACGCCATAAATGAATTTAGCCTTCTGCTTCTCACGAAGCTGAAGTCCATATTCAGAAACTTTTCTTCCACTTCTCATAGATTTTCTATAAGATGTTTTATTTACTCCAAGATAAGCAGGCTCCATATCGAGGGATCTGCATCTTTTAAGAACAGGGGTTCTGTTAATTGCCATTTTATAAAGTACCTCCTAATCAGACTCTTCTTCTCTTTGGTGGACGGCAACCGTTGTGTGGAACAGGAGTAACATCTTTGATTGTTACAACCTGAAGACCACATGCAGCGAGTGCACGGATAGCAGCCTCACGGCCTGATCCTGGTCCCTTAACCATAACGTCAACTGTCTTTAAGCCATAAGGTGCAGCAGCTTTGCAAGCTGTCTCTGCTGCCATCTGAGCTGCATAAGGTGTTGATTTCTTTGAACCTCTGAAACCAAGTCCGCCTGCGCTTGCCCATGAAAGAGCATTACCTTCAGCATCTGTTAATGTAACGATTGTATTATTAAAAGAAGACTGAATATGGGCCTGTCCATGTTCAACTATCTTTCTATTACGCTTCTTAGCTACTTTTTTTGTAACTTTTGCATTAGCCATGAACTAAATTCCTCCAAATATTTTATTACTTCTTCTTGTTTGCAACTGTCTTCTTAGGACCCTTACGAGTACGAGCATTGTTCTTTGTGTTCTGTCCACGTACTGGAAGGCTTCTTCTGTGACGGATACCACGATAGCATCCAACTTCCTGAAGACGCTTAATGTTAAGTGCTGTTTCTCTACGAAGATCACCTTCTACTGTAACTGATTCATTGATTACATCGCTGATCTTACGTACTTCATCATCTGTTAAGTCGCGAACTCTTGTATCTGGGTTAACTCCAGCTGATGCAAGGATATTCTTTGATGTTGCAAGACCGATACCATAGATGTATGTGAGACCGATCTCTACACGCTTGTCTCTAGGTAAGTCTACACCTGAAATACGAGCCATATTGTTTTTACCTCCGAAAAAATTAAAAAAAATTGCCGCGATACATTCTCCGAGTAACTCCTGTATGGACGCAGGAGGTGAAATATATACCCATAAATGTACTCATCCACATGTAGTATCACGAGAATATGACGAAACTCGTGTACCCGTCGCACTTACAATTTAAGTGCTCTGTTTTTTAACGCACAAATAGACAAGGTATTTTTATATGATGGGCTAAACATCAAATACCCTGCTCCTCATTTGTTCAAAGCTATTAGCCCTGACGCTGCTTGTGCTTAGGATTCTCGCAGATTATAAGAACTCTGCCTTTTCTTTTAATGACTTTGCACTTATCGCAAATTGGTTTTACTGATGCACGAACCTTCATTAAAATTATCTCCTTTCATGAGAAGTCTTTGCAAAAACTCATTCTAACAAAAAAAGTCAAGTATTGCAAGAAAAATTATTGCAAAAACCTAAATCTATTTCGCTCTCCAAGTGATTCTTCCCTTTGTAAGATCATATGGTGAGAGAACTACCGTTACTTTATCCCCAGGAAGAATCTTAATATAATTCATTCTGAGTCTGCCACTGATTGTAGCAAGAATTGTTGCGCCATTTTCAAGTTCAACATTGAACATGGCATTTGGAAGCTTCTCTAATACAACGCCTTCACATTCAATTTCATCTGCTTTTGACATTCTCTTCTAACTCCCTTTTCTTAATTACTCACCAAGGATTGCTGTAATATCAGCGAATACCTTGTCCATATCCTGTGTTCCATCTATATTTTTAACGATGCCGGCCTTATCGTAATAGTCAATAAGTGGCTGTGTCTGTTTGTGATAAACATCAAGTCTGTTAAGAACTGTTTCAGGCTTGTCATCATCACGGAGGATAAGATCAGCTCCGCAGTGATCACACTTATCTTCTGTCTTTGGTGCATTAAATACGATGTGATATGTAGCACCGCAATTAACACATGCTCTTCTACCTGACATTCTGTTTACGATATTCTCATCCGGAACATCTACATTGATTGCATAGTCAACTTTCTCGCCGTTAGCTGCGAGAGCCTTGTCAAGTGCTTCTGCCTGTGGAATTGTTCTTGGGAATCCATCAAGGACATAACCCTTAACACAGTCATCAGCTTTAAATCTATCCATGATAAGGTCAACAACCAGCTCATCTGGTACAAGTTCTCCCTTATCCATATATGTCTTAGCCTTATTGCCAAGTTCTGTACCATTCTTTATATTTGCTCTGAAAATATCTCCTGTTGAGATATGTGGAATACCGTACTTTGAAGCTATCATTTTAGCCTGTGTGCCTTTACCCGCACCAGGTGCGCCAAGCATAATTATTTTCATAACAGATTCATCCTTTTCTTTTAAAAATGAAAAATTAGGGATTAAAGCCTGACACATCGTCAGGCCTTTAGTCCCTTATTTTTGTCTACTAATTATTCAAAAATCCTGAGTAATTACGGACAACCATCTTAGATTCGATCTGCTTGATTGTCTCTATAATTACACCAACGATAATGATAAGTGATGTTCCACCAAATGATACATCTGCACCAAATCTTCCGTTGAAGAAGATTGGGATCAGAGCTACTATCATTAATCCAACTGCACCGATGATTACGATGTAATTAAGTATATTGTTGAGGTATTCCTGTGTTGGCTTACCAGGTCTGATACCTGGAACAAATCCGCCGCTCTTCTTTAAATTCTGAGCTATTTCCATTGGATTAAAAGAAATAGATGTATAGAAATATGCAAAGAAGATTACAAGTACAATATAAATCACCAGTCCAATATATGCCCAAGGATAACCTGGTCTGAACCAGAAATTTGAATTAAGCCCCTCTAATATACGTGTCCCCACAGTACTCTTAACCTGGATACTGAATAAATTTACTATAACACTTGGTACCGACATTAATGTTGAAGCAAAAATGATCGGCATAACATTACCAGTATTTACCTTAAGAGGAATATGAGTTGACTGACCACCTACTCTTCTTCTGCCAGCAACACGCTGTGCATAAGAAACAGGGATTCTTCTCTCAGCATCATTAAGTAAGATTGTAAGAACTGTTGTAAGAAGGATGATAGCTGCGATCACGCAAACTACTATAACCTGTATTACGATATTCTTACCAGAAACGAACATTACCTTAAGGCTATGTAAGTTCTCTGGGATTCTTGAAACGATGTTGATAAGGAGAATGATAGAAATACCATTTCCTACACCCTTTTCAGTGATTCTGTCACCCAGCCACATTATAAATGTTGAGCCTGCTGTAAGTATTACTACAATAGTAATAACTGAGAAAGCATTATAATTATTAAGTGCTCCCTGACGTCCAAATCCGATTGTCAGTCCGAGAGACTCAATAATTGCAAGTATTACAGCAACAGCTCTTGTAATAGCTGTTATCTTTTTTCTGCCGTCCTCGCCATCCTTCTGCAGATCTTCTAATGCAGGGATAGCGATTGTCAGCAACTGAATAATAATCGATGATGTGATATAAGGTGTTACACTAAGCGCAAAAATTGAAAATTTTTCCATTGAACCACCGGTAAATGAGTTAAACATATTGCTAGCTGCATCTCCAAATGATTTTGCCATTATCTCGGCAATAAGAGCTGAGTTAACACCTGGAGCTGGAATTTTGGAACCAAGTCTAACTACAACTAAAATAAACAGAGTAAAAAGTAAACCATTTCTAATCTCTTTTATTTTAAAAGCGTTTCTCAAGGTTTTAAGCATTGATTATTTCACCTCTACTTTTCCACCAGCAGCTTCGATCTTTTCTGCAGCAGCAGCTGAAACAGCGTCTACAGAAACAGTGAGCTTCTTTGTTAACTCTCCATTTCCTAATATCTTTACTCCATCACGTGGATTCTTTACAATACCAGCTTCGATAAGGCTGCCTACTGTGATTTCAGCACCATCTTCGAATCTGTTAAGAACAGAAACATTTACAGTTACGATCTGCTTTGAATTTCTGCACTTGAAACCTCTCTTAGGAAGACGTCTGTAAAGAGGCATCTGACCACCTTCAAAACCTGGTCTAGGTGCTCCTGAACGAGCCTTCTGTCCTTTATGTCCTTTACCTGCAGTTTTGCCGTTTCCTGATCCATGTCCACGTCCGCGTCTGAAGTCATCACGTGTTACTGAACCTTCAGCTGGCTTTAAACTTGATAAATCCATGACTGTACCTCCTTATTATGCTTCTTCTACCTTTAATAAATAACTAACCTGAGCAATCATTCCCTTTGTAGCAGCATTGTTAGGAAGTTCAACAGTCTTGTGCATCTTAGTAAGACCAAGAGCTTCAACTGTTCTTCTGTGCTTTGGAACAGCGCCGATAGGTGATTTTACAAGTGTTACCTTAATTGTATCTGCCATTGTTTCTTACCTCCTACTTAACTATCTCGTCAACTGACTTACCACGAAGTCTAGCGATTTCAGCAGGATCCTTAATCTCACTAAGACCAGCAAGTGTAGCAAGAACTACGTTCTGCTTGTTGTTTGATCCAAGTGACTTTGTACGGATATTTCTGTATCCAGCAAGTTCAAGTACTGAACGAGCAGGACCACCAGCGATAATACCAGTACCTTCTGGAGCAGTCTTAAGAAGTACGTGAGCACTTCCATAAATTCCTGTATATCCGTATGGAATACTTCCATTCTCATTGATAGGAACTTCGATCATGTTCTTGATAGCGTCCTCTTTAGCTTTGCGGATAGCTTCTGGAATTTCAGCAGCCTTTCCAACACCAGCGCCAACATGTCCGTTACGGTCTCCAACTACTATAAGTGCAGCAAATCTCATGTTACGTCCGCCTTTTACAACTTTTGTAACACGCTTGATAGCTACTACATTATCTGCAAGTTCTAATGAATTTGCATCGAATTTTGTATGCTTCATTTAAGTCTATTTCCTCCTTATTAGAATTCGAGACCAGCTTCTCTTGCTGCATCAGCTAAAGCCTTGATCTTACCCTGATATATAAATCCGCCTCTGTCAAATACAACTTCCTTAATACCGGCAGCTGTTGCTCTTTCAGCGATTACCTTTCCAAGGTATGCTGCAGCATCAACGTTGTTTGTCTTCTCAACTTCTGACTTAACAGCTTTTTCAAGTGTTGAAGCAGCTACGAGAGTCTTACCAACTGTATCATCAATGATCTGAGCGTATATATGATTGTTGCTTCTGAAAACTGCGAGTCTTGGTCTCTCAGCAGTTCCACTGAAACGATTGCGAATCTTTAAATGTTTCTTTTCACGAATTGCGCTTCTAGATTCTTTTGTTATCATTCTAGTTCACTCCTTTATTATTTCTTACCGGTCTTACCAACCTTACGTCTGATTACTTCATAATCGTACTTGATACCCTTGCCCTTATATGGCTCTGGTGATCTAGTATCTCTGATTTCAGCAGCGTACTGGCCGACCTTTTCCTTGTTGATACCTGTGATGATGATCTTGTTATCTTCAACAGTTGTTGAAATTCCTTCAGGATCTTCCATCTCAACAGGATGTGAATAGCCGAGTGAAAGAACAAGTTTCTTGCCCTGCTTCTGAGCTCTGTAACCTACACCGTTAACTTCGAGTGTCTTCTTGTAGCCGTCTGTAACACCAACAACCATGTTATTGATAAGTGTTCTTGTAAGACCATGAAGAGATTTCATCTTCTTTAAGTCATTTGGTCTTTTTACAAGGATCTCAGCACCTTCAACAGTGATTTCCATCTCTGATGGAAGAACTCTTGAAAGCTCGCCCTTAGGACCCTTAACAGTCACCTTGTTATTTTCTGCTATTTCAACAGTAACACCTGCTGGAATAGCGATAGGCAGTCTTCCGATTCGTGACATTTGCCTTTACCTCCTAAAAAATTATGTATACTAATTATTACCAAACGTATGCAAGAACTTCTCCGCCAACACCGGCTTTTCTTGCTTCCTTATCAGTGATAACACCCTTGTTAGTTGAGATGATAGCTGTTCCAAGTCCACCGAGAACCTTAGGTAAATTCTCCTTATCAGCGTAAATACGAAGACCTGGCTTTGAGATTCTGCGAAGTCCCTTGATTACTCTTTCGCCAGACTCCTTATCATACTTAAGTGTGATTCTGAGCTGATCAAACTTACCATCATTTACAACCTCAACTGCCTTAATATATCCTTCGTTAAGAAGAATATCAGCAATCGCCTGCTTCATCTTAGAAGCAGGTACATCTACTGTATCATGCTTTGCAGTATTTGCATTACGGATTCTTGTAAGCATATCTGCAATTGGATCGCTTATTGACATTTGTTTTGCCTCCTTAAATTAATCTTACCAGCTGGATTTCTTTACTCCAGGGATTTCACCCTTGTATGCTAATTCACGGAAGCAGATTCTGCAAATTCCGTATTTTCTTAAAACAGCATGTGGTCTTCCACAGATCTTGCAACGTGTATATTCTCTTGTTGAGAACTTCTGTGGTCTAGCCTGCTTAACTTTCATTGAAGTCTTTGCCATGATAATCCTCCTATTACTTTCTGAAAGGCATTCCGAACAGTCTAAGGAGCTCTCTTGCTTCCTCATCTGTCTCAGCAGTTGTTACGAAAATGATATCCATACCTCTTACTTTATCTACCTTATCGTACTCGATTTCTGGGAAGATGATCTGTTCTTTGATACCAAGTGCGTAGTTACCTCTACCGTCGAATGAATCAGCGCTTACGCCTCTGAAGTCACGTACACGTGGAAGTGCAAGATTTACAAGTCTATCTGTGAACTCGTACATTCTCTCACCACGAAGTGTAACCTTACATCCGATTGGCATACCCTCACGGATCTTGAAGTTAGCAACTGACTTCTTTGCCTTAGTAACAACTGGCTTCTGACCAGCGATTTCTGTAAGATCCTTAACAGCTGAATCAAGAACCTTTGCGTTTTCTTTAGCTTCGCCAACGCCCATGTTTACAACAACCTTAACGAGCTTAGGAATCTGCATAACGTTCTTGTAGCCGAACTTCTTAATCATTGCGTCTTTTATTTCATCATTATATTTATCTCTTAATCTACTCAAAACTGTAAGCCTCCTTCCTTAGGATTAATCTAACTTTTCGATCTTGCCATTTACTTTGACAACTCTTACTTTATCTTTCTTCTCACCCTGGAAGCTTACTCTAAGTGGTGTCTTATCGTCCTTTGTGATAGCGACATTAGAAATGTCTAAAGGAGCTTCCTTCTCGATGATTCCACCCTGCTGGTTAGACATGCTAGGCTTTGAATGTTTGAATACCTTGTTAACACCTTCTACAACAACCTTGTGGTTCTTTGTATCAACAGATAAAACTGTTCCAGGTGTTCCCTTATCCTTACCGGCGATAACTATAACTCTATCGCCCTTCTTAATCTTAGATGTTGCCATTACAGCTACCTCCTTACAGTACTTCAGGTGCAAGTGAGATGATCTTCATGAATTTCTTCTCTCTTAATTCTCTTGCAACTGGTCCAAATATACGTGTTCCCTTAGGATTCATATCATCCTTTATGATTACTGCTGCATTCTCATCGAACTTGATGTAAGAACCATCTTTACGATGTGCTCCCTTTACTGTACGAACTACAACTGCCTTAACAACGTCGCCTTTTTTAACAACTCCGCCTGGTGTTGCATCTTTAACAGAAGCTACGATGACATCACCAATATTAGCATATCTTCTTGTTGAGCCGCCCATAACTCTGATGCAAAGAAGTTCTTTTGCGCCAGTGTTATCAGCAACTTTAAGTCTTGTTTCCTGCTGTACCATGACTCACGCGCCTCCTTATTTAGCTCTCTCTATAATCTCAACAAGTCTCCATCTCTTATCCTTTGAGAGTGGTCTTGTTTCCATAACTTTAACTCTATCGCCTACTTTACACTCGTTGTTTTCATCATGAGCTTTAAGCTTGTATGTTCTCTTAACGATCTTGCCGTAAAGAGGATGCTTAACGTTATCGATGATTGAAACAACAATCGTCTTATCCATCTTGTCACTTGTAACTAATCCTACACGTGTTTTTCTAAGATTTCTTTCCATTGTCTATTTCTCCTTTCGATAAGATTAAGCATTTGCCTTTTCAGATATAGCTGTCTGAATTCTGGCAATGTTCTTTCTAACTATTTTAATTCTGCTTGTGTTCTCAAGCTGATTTGTTGCATTCTGGAACTTTAAGTTGAAAAGCTCCTTCTTGGCAGCTACGAGATCACTATTTAATTCTTCAACAGATTTAGCTTTTAATTCATTAACATAATCCTTAGTTTTCACTGTTGCTGCCTCCTTCTAACTGTTCCTTTGAAACGATCTTACACTTAACTGGAAGTTTGTGTGTTGCAAGACGAAGAGCTTCTCTAGCTGTCTCTTCTGGAACACCACCAACTTCGAAAAGTACTCTGCCTGGCTTAACTACTGCTACCCAGTACTCAAGAGAACCTTTTCCTGAACCCATTCGAGTTTCAGCTGGCTTAGCTGTAACTGGCTTGTCTGGGAAGATCTTGATCCAAACCTTACCCTGACGGCTAAGGTAACGGTTAATAGCTACACGGGCAGCTTCAATCTGGTTTGATCTGATCCAAGCTGGCTCAAGGGCAACGATACCGAACTGACCCTGAGTAATCTGGTTGCCTCTTAAAGCTTTACCAGCCATTGAACCTCTGAACTGCTTTCTATGTTTAACTCTCTTAGGCATTAACATAATTATTTATCGCTCCCTTCCTTTTTTCCTTTAGTAGGAAGTACTTCACCATGATAGATCCATGTCTTAACTCCGACTTTACCGTATGTTGTATCAGCTTCAGCAAAACCATAATCGATGTTTGCACGAAGTGTCTGAAGAGGAATTGTTCCATCACTGTATGTTTCTTTTCTTGCAATATCAGCACCACCGAGACGTCCTGAAACTGATGCCTTGATTCCAAGTGCTCCAGCCTTCATTGTTCTTCCCATGCAAGACTTCATTGCACGTCTGAAAGAAATACGATTCTCAAGCTGCTGTGCGATATTCTCAGCTACGAGCTGTGCATCGAGATCTGGCTTCTTGATTTCCTTGATATCGATGATAAGCTTCTTTGCTGTAAGCTTCTGAACGTCTGCCTTAACCTTCTCGATTTCAGCACCGCCCTTACCAATTACAACACCTGGCTTAGCTGTGTAAACGCTTACTTTAACTCTGTCTCTTGTTCTCTCTATATCGATCTTAGATACATTTGCATCATAAAGTCTCTTCTTAAGGAACTTTCTGATGTTGTAATCTTCAACAAGGTTATTTGAGAATTCTTCGTTCTTTGTATCTGCATACCACTTAGAATTCCAATCCTTGATGACGCCGACTCTTAAACCATGTGGATTAACTTTCTGACCCATGCTTCTCCTCCTATCTCTCGTCAAGTACTACTGTAATGTGACTTGTTCTCTTTTCGATTCTGTATGCTCTACCCTGAGCTCTTGGATGAATTCTCTTCATTGTAGGGCCCTTGTTAGCGAAGCATTCAGCTACGTAAAGGTTTTCAGCTTTCATGCCGTTATTGTTTTCAGCATTTGCTACAGCAGACTTAAGAAGCTTTAAGATTACTTCTGAAGCATATCTATTGTTATAAGAAAGAATACCAATTGCTGTATTTACATCCTTGCCTCTGATTGCATCAAGTACGAAGCAAGCCTTTGTTACAGAGACCCTAGCGTAAGAAATAGTAGCTGAAGGTCTTACATCTTTGTTCTCATTTCTAAGTCTTTTGATCTGACTTCTATGTCCCTTTGCCATTTATTTCTCCTCCTTATCTCTTCTTTTCTGCATCCTTGCCATGACCTCTGAAAGTTCTTGTTGCAACGAACTCACCGAGCTTGTGACCAACCATATCCTCTGTAATGAATACAGGAACATGCTTTCTACCATCATATACTGCTATTGTATGACCAACGAATGAAGGGAAGACTGTTGATCTTCTTGACCATGTCTTAACAACTTCATTTTCACCCTTCTGGTTAAGCTCATCAATCTTCTTTAATAAGCTTGCATCTGCGAATGGTCCTTTTTTTACTGAACGAGCCATAATCTTCCTCCTTACTGACCGATGTTCTTGCCTGATCTTGTTCTAACGATCATCTTGTTAGATTTGTTCTTAAGCTTTCTTGTCTTAAGTCCAAGTGCTGGCTTACCCCATGGAGTTAATGGGCCAGAACGTCCGATTGGAGCTCTACCTTCACCACCACCGTGTGGATGGTCATTAGGGTTCATAACAGAACCACGAACTGTTGGGCGGATACCCATGTGACGCTTACGTCCTGCTTTACCAATGTTAACAAGTGAATGCTCGATGTTACCAACTGTTCCGATTGTAGCACGTGCTCCAACTGGAACATATCTCATTTCGCCTGAAGGAAGACGAAGTGTTGCATACTTTCCTTCTCTAGCCATGAGCTGAGCTGAGTTACCAGCTGAACGAACAAGCTGTCCGCCCTTACCAGGAACGAGCTCTACGTTGTGTACTTCTGTACCAACTGGAATAGATGAAAGAGGAAGGCAGTTACCAACCTTAACTTCTGCGTCAACACCGTTCATTACTGTATCGCCAACCTTAAGTCCTGATGGAGCAAGGATATAAGCCTTCTCACCGTCAGCATAAGCGATAAGAGCGATGTTAGCTGTTCTGTTTGGATCGTACTCGATACCAACAACCTTAGCTGGGATACCATCTTTATTTCTCTTAAAATCAACTAATCTATATTTCTGTCTGTTTCCACCGCCATGGTGTCTAACTGTGATCTTACCCTGATTGTTACGGCCTGCTGTCTTCTTCTTTGAAACAAGAAGTGACTTCTCAGGAGTTGTCTTTGTAATAACAGCAAAGTCAAGACCTGTCATATTCCTTCTAGAAGGTGTATATGGGGTATAAACTTTAATTCCCATTTTGTTTCTCCTTTCAAAATCCTAATTAGTTTTTACAGACCTTCGAAGATCTCGATGTCCTTTGAGTCTGCTGTAAGCTGTACATAAGCCTTCTTAAACTTAGCTGTCTTACCTGTTGTAGCTCCACGTCTCTTTGTCTTTCCGTCGTAGTTAACTGTGTTAACCTTAGCTACCTTTGTTCCTTCGAACATCTTTTCTACAGCTTCTGCTACCTGATTCTTTGTAGCTGATGGATGAACAAGGAATGTGTACTTCTTTTCTGACATAGCGTTCATAGATTTCTCTGTAAGAACAGGTTTTAATATAACGTCATAATACTTGATATCTGCCATTATGCGTACACCTCCTCGATTGCTTTAACAGCATCCTTTGTAATAACTAATGAATCATGCTTAAGGATGTCATAAACATTTATTGTGCTGCTAATTGTTGTATCTACAGCTGGGATATTTCTAGCTGAAAGAACAACATTATCATTCTTATCTTTTGTAACTACTAATGCAGATTCAGCCTTAAGGTTATCAAGAACCTTTACGAAAGCTGCTGTCTTAGGAGCTTCAAGATTTAATTCATCAACAACGATTAACTTGTTGTCCTGTACCTTTGATGAAAGTACTGAGAAAAGAGCGATCTGCTTCTCTCTCTTGTTAAGCTTCTGAGAATAATCTCTTGGCTTTGGTGCGAATACAACTCCGCCACCTGTCCACTGTGGAGATCTTGTTGAACCCTGTCTTGCATGTCCAGTACCCTTCTGTCTCCAAGGCTTCTTTCCGCCTCCTGAAACTTCTGAACGAGTCTTAGCGCTCTGTGTACCCTGACGATTGTTAGCAAGAATTGTAACAACTGCCTTATGGACGATATTTTCATTTATTTCAACACCGAAGATGTTGTCAGAAAGGTCGATCTTCTCAACTTCTTTACCATCAGTGTTATAAACTGCTACTGTTGCCATCTAAATGTTTCCTCCTTCCTAAAAAGTACTATTAATTAGACTTTACTGTTTCGCGAACAATAACTAATGACTTCTTAGGTCCTGGGACAGCACCCTTGACTAAAATTACGTCATTCTCTTTATCTATCTTAACTATCTCAAGGTTCTGAACAGTTACTCTAACTGAACCAGCGTGTCCGGCCATCTTCTTGCCCTTTCTAACACGACCTGGAGTAGTTGCAGGACCGTTTGAACCAGCATGGCGATGATACTTTGAACCATGTCCTGAAGGACCTGACTTAAGACCATGTCTCTTCATTCCACCAGCGTATCCTTTACCCTTTGAAGTAGCAGTAACATCAATCTTGTCACCCTCTTCAAAGATATCAGCTTTAATAACGCTTTCACCAGCCTTATATTCAGCTGAATTCTCAAACTTGAACTCTCTTACGAACTGCTTTGGTGTTGTTCCGGCTTTCTTTGCGTGTCCAACTTCAGCCTTTGTAGCACCATGAGGATTTCTGATAACTTTCTTACCAGCGCCATCCTTTGTAGTTACTTTTTCTTTCTTTTCCTTGAAGCCAACCTGAACTGCTTCATATCCATCGTTTTCAACAGTCTTAACCTGTAATACTGTACAAGGTCCAGCCTGTAAAACTGTTACTGGTGTAAGAACACCCTTTTCGTCGAAGATCTGAGTCATTCCGACTTTCTCAGCGAGTATCGCTTTCTTCATTTGTTTTTCCTCCTAAATAGAATTTACAGCGGATTACCATTAACACAGGTATTGGTAATCATACTAAATCGCATCATTCCGCATCCTGCGGGACTGCTTTTAGGTACAACTGTTTGTCTTTTTTTGTGGTAGATTAGACCACATCAATTTACATTGGTTAAGAAGATTTATTTCATCTTCATATCGATATAAACACCAGCTGATACATCCATCTTACGAAGAGCATCAATTGTCTTCTGATTTGGATTGATGATATCGATGAGTCTCTTGTGAGTTCTCTGTTCGAACTGTTCTCTTGAATCCTTATACTTGTGAACAGCTCTTAAGATTGTAACTTTCTCAACCTTTGTTGGCATTGGAACAGGTCCGCTAACCTTAACGTTTGTTCCCTTAACAGCGTCGATAATCTCCTTCGCTGCCTGATCAATTAACTTATGATCATATGCCTTTAATGTGATTCTCATGATCTGATTTGCCATAAAAAAAGCCGCCTCCTTTTCGCACTTTTTGATAATTTAGTACGACAAGCGGTGACTGTACAACTCTCCCGTGTGTGTCCTAATAATAATATCAGAACAAAACACGTCATCTCTGAATTTATTCAGATGGTAATTGTTACAGTGACTTGTCGCCAGTTTCTCTGAACTTGACATTCGCTCCACGAAATTACCTGCGAGGCCGCAGCAACTTCCGTTTCCACGCTATCAATGTCACAGCAAATGCTATTATATAACAGAAAAAAGCCCTTTGCAAGGGCTTTTTTCAAAATAATTATATGAATTTTATGTGTTATATTTATAATTTCGCACCTGCTCCGATCCATCTTCCAGATGCACCACATGGAAGGACAAGCCCAGATTCTGTTACAGGAAGTCCAACTTCATCAGAAATAACTTCCCCTTCATATTTCTTTCCAATAAGGGTTCCTATCATATATGTAAGAACTGCCGGCTGAAGACCTGTTGTATATGAATTGATAAGGAAGAACAGCGGATCATCAGATAAAAGCATTGAAGCTTTCTCTATCAGAGGATAAACGCACTCCTCGATTTTCCATATTTCTCCTTTAGGTCCTCTTCCATAAGAAGGAGGATCCATGATTATCGCCTCATAATGATTGCCTCTTCTTATTTCTCTTTCAACAAATTTCATGCAATCATCCACCAGCCACCTGATAGGAGCATCCTTTAATCCTGAAGCCTCGGCATTTTCCTTAGCCCAGCCTACCATTCCTTTTGAAGCATCTACATGAGTAACTTTTGCTCCTGCTGCAGCCGCTGCTACTGTGGCTCCACCTGTATAGGCAAAAAGATTTAAGACCTTTATCTCTCTTCCCTTATCAACAGCTCTCTTTATAATAGGAAAGAACCAGTCCCAATTGGCTGCCTGTTCAGGGAAAAGCCCTGTATGCTTAAATGAGAAAGGCTTTAAATTAAATGTAAGTTCCTGTCCTGCTATTCCTTCCTGAGCAAGCTTATATTTTATAGACCACTCCTGTGGAAGATCATGGAATTCCCATTCTCCTCCGCCTTTAGCGCTTCTATGGTAATGACCGTTGAGACATTTCCATTCTTTTCTTTCTCTCTTTGTACTCCATATTACCTGTGGATCCGGGCGAAGCAATATATACTTTCCCCATCTTTCTAATTTTTCTCCACGAGAAGTATCAAGTACTTCATAATCTTTCCATCTATTTGCTATAAACATTAATCTACCAGTTTCTTTCTTCTATAGGAAGATATTCTTTATGTGTTCCTACATATTTATAAGCAGGACGAATAATCTTTCCATTATTTACAAGTTCTTCTATTCTATGTGCACTCCAGCCTGCAATACGTGAGATTGCAAAAAGTGGCGTGAATAACTCCATAGGGATCTTTAACATTGTATATACGAATCCGCTATAAAAGTCAACATTTGCACATACAGGCTTCTTTAAGTCTCTTCCGGCTGAAAGAAGCTCTTTTGCTATATTTTCCACTCTTTCATAAAGAGCAAATTCTTTTTCATATCCTTCTTCTATTGAAAGACGTCTTGCATATTCCTTTAAAATGACCGCTCTTGGATCAGACACCGAATAAACCGCATGTCCCATACCATATATCAGTCCTGAATGGTCAAAACCTTTTCTATCAAGAAGTCCCTGAAGGTATTTTCTGATCTGTTTATCATTTTCCCAATCGGAAATGTTACTCTTAAGGTCAGCAAACATCTGCTGAACTTTAAGATTAGCACCACCATGTCTTGGTCCTTTAAGAGATCCAAGAGATGCAGCAACAGTTGAATAAGTATCTGTTCCTGTTGATGAAATAACATGAGTTGTAAATGTAGAGTTATTACCACCACCATGCTCCGCATGTATCACAAGACAGATATCAAGGACCTGAGCCTCAAGTTCTGTATACTTTGCATCAGATCTGAGAAGTCTTAAGATATTTTCTGCAGTTGATAATTCAGGCTTTGGTCTATGTACTATAAGAGATGAATCTAAGAATCTATGTCTATAGGACTGATAACCATAAGCTGCAATAACAGGGAATCTGGCGATAAGTGAAAGTGACTGTTTTAATACATGTCTTACACTGATATCATCCGGATCATTATCATAGGAATAAAGAGTAAGTACGCATCTCTCTAAAACATTCATAATATTCTTACTTGGAGCCTTCATGATAACATCACGGTTGAAATTATCAGGAAGTGCCCTTAAGTCACCAATGACCTTCATGAATTCAATTAATTCATCATTTGTCGGAAGCTCACCAAATAAAAGAAGGAATACTGTCTCCTCAAATCCATGCTTGCTTCCATGAAATCCTTTAACCAGATCTTCAACATTATATCCCTGAAAATATAACTGTCCCGGAATAGGTACACGGCTTCCATCGCTCTTCGTTTCAAAACCATTAACATCTGAGATTTCAGTAAGGCCGGTAAGTACGCCTTTACCATTGGCTTCACGAAGTCCTCTTTTTACATCAAACTTTGAATATAGTCTCTGATCAATCTGACCTGAATCTGCACAAAATTCAACGTATTTATCAACGAGATCATTAAATTCCGAGCTGCTGTACATGCCCTTTTTCCTCCTGTCTTATATCTACCTACAAAAACCATCTATATATTAATATAGATCAAATTTCAATCAACAAACGCTCATAGGCGTTATATACTGTCGTACTGTTATAAACGTCTTCTCTTTTAAAATCTCTGCCATAATTCTTATGGACATGGCCATGGATAAACACCTTAGGCTTATATTCATCCAAGAGATCTCTGAAGCATTCAAACCCCATATGAGGTCTGTCTTCGCAATCATTTATTCCCCTTGCCGGAGAATGGGTAACAAGTATATCGAAACCGCCAGTTTTTTTCAGTTTCTTCCTTAACTTCTTCACCCTTTTCTGCATATCTTTCTCGCTATACTGATATCCGCCAAAGTTATAAAGCATACTTCCACCAAGGCCCACTATCCTAAGACCTTTATATACGATAACATCATCTTCTAATGAATCACAGCCTTCCGGCGGAGTATCATCATAACACGAATCATGGTTACCATGAACATATAAAAGCGGACATTTGGCATATGTGGCAAGAAATGACAGATATTGTGGCGCCAGATCTCCTGCAGAGATTATAAGATCGATACCTTCCAATTTGCTTTTTTCAAAAAAGTCCCACAAATAGCGTGATTCAACATCAGCTAATGCTAATATCTTCATCGTCATCATTGAGCACGCCTTTAAGTTCGACTATGTCGCGTGCTTTCTCCTCAAGATTTTCTATTTCAGGTATCTGTCCTTCAACATTATCAACGAGCCAGTCCATCTTTATGATATTTTCAATATCAACACGATGCTGTGGCTGATTTACCACGTTGCCGTTCTGATCCTTTATTTCACCTTCAAATGGAGCGAACTCTCCCTTGATTATCATATTCTTAAGGAATTCCACAAGTCTTACTGTTTCCTGTGGCGCCTTATTAGAAATAATGATATCCGTAACACCAGCTGACATTCCCCACCAGTAATTGATGGCTCTTTCGCCACCTCCTGAAGAATTCCAGCTGCCACTTGTTATGAGCTTAATTATCTTTTCATAAAGAACGCCCCAGTTGATCACCGGCATGGCAATATTAATAGGTTCATCCTCCATGATCCTGTACATACCGAATCTTCTTGAAGCATGTTTTGGAGTGATCATGTCCTGATCTGATACATAATCGATTCCCTGTTCAAAGAAGTCACGATATATAGAAGTTCTGCTAGCTCCCTTTTCAGTGGTCCATCTAAGATAAACTCTCAGCGTTGGATTTACCATCTTCGCTCCCAACGCAAAGGCATTGATATTAGCTGTTACTCCATAGATAGGATAGTCTGCTATATATCCTAATTTTCCAGTAGTAGTAAGAGCACCTGCTATGATTCCTGAAAGGAACTTAGTCTCATAAAGTCTTGCATAATATGTTCTAATATATCTATGAGAAGTATTAAGGGAACAGTTAAGTATCTTAACATTGGGATATTTAACCGCCATCTTAAAACTTGCTTCAACATGCTTTGAAGTTGTAACGAAGATTACTTCAACATTTTCTTTATTGATAAGATCTTCTATAGCCTTAATGGCATTTTCTTCAGTATCAGCAGTGGTGATCTTTATAGTACTTATATTATCGCCAAATGTTTCTTTAAGATGAGTTCTTCCCAATTCATGTCCATAGAGCCAGTCTGATGTAGCCGGATCTCTATCATAGATAAATGCCACCTTAAGGGGGTTTGATGCTGAAGGCTGGCTTGAGAATATGTTAGAAATAAGGGATGCCTTCTTTTCTTCCGGAGGGTCCAGTGAAACCTCAACTTCAGAATTCTTATTCATCATAATGAATTCTTCCCACATTTCTGAGATATATCTCTTCATCTCATCTTTTGTCATGGAAATGACATTTCCATACTCCTTTGCTTCAATGAAAGCAAGAAGCGCATCTCCTGTGGTTAAATTCTCCAGCTTCTTTCCGCCTTTTTCTTCAAAAGCCTTGGAGAAATTATAATAAGCTGATGTAAGATTCAGGATTGAATCATCATCCCACTTTGGTCCTTCCGGATCAAATTCCTTACCAGCTTCCTGAACTAATTTCTTGAAATTACCCTCCTTAGAGAACCAGATGATATTAATTCCTGTCATCTTATTAAAATCCATAAATTCATAATAGATACGGTTTTCAAGGTCATCAGTTCTTACAGGCAACTTACGTATTACGATAGCAGGAACTGACGCAGCATCAAAGTATTTAAGGACACTGACACGCTTATTTCCTTCTATTACATAATAATAATTCATGTATTCATAAACTTTTATCGGATCATGAATACCTTCTTCCATATGAGCATCACTAAGAAGATTCCACTTAACGCCAAATTCTGTATTTAGTCCTAAGATCGGCATAAAATTATTAGCAAATGCCGTTGTTCTTCCCTGGGTACTAGTACCAACCACCCGGGAAAGAGGAATATTAACAAGACCAAGATTTACTTCGCCTCTTATTTCTACCTGAGAGAGTATCTCATCAAGCACCGGAAGATATGGGCTCTTACCTTTTTGGACAGCCTGTCTGAAGGCTTTGTCACCCATTTTCTTCGCTTTTTCATATTCTAAATATCCCATTTAAAATATCACTCCATTAATTATTTTGCTACGCCACTGTTATAAGCTTCATCTGCAACAGCCTTTGCTACAGCCTTTGCAACTTCAGGGTTAAATGCGTCCGGAATAATATAATCTTCTCTTAATTCATCATCCTTTACTATAGAAGCAATAGCTTTTGCAGCTGCCACCTTCATAGGTTCTGTGATCTGTCTTGCTTTTGAATCAAGAGCACCCCTGAATATTCCTGGGAATACAAGCACATTGTTGATCTGGTTTGGATAATCAGATCTTCCTGACGCTATAACTCTTGCCCCACCCTTCTTTGACTCTTCAGGCATGATCTCCGGAACAGGGTTTGCCATAGAAAATACGATAGCATCTTTTGCCATTGTGCTTACCATTTCTGCTGTTACAATTCCAGGTGCTGAAACGCCTACGAAGATATCTTTGCCCTTCATGATCTCGGCAAGATTTCCTCTTTCTTTATTCTTATTTGTGATCTCTGCCATTTCCTTCTGAGCCGGATTCATCCACTCTTCACCTGGGCAGAGAGCTCCGTTCTTATCAACAAGTACAACATTTCCAATGCCGAATTTAAGCATAAGCTTGCAGATTGAGATACCGGCTGAACCAGCTCCACTAATAACTGCTGTTGCATTCTCAAATGTTCTTCCTGTAAGTCGGAGTGCGTTGATAAGGCCTGCGCATACTACAATAGCTGTTCCATGCTGATCATCGTGGAATACTGGAATATCAAGTTCTTCCTTAAGTCTTCTCTCAACTTCAAAACATCTTGGAGCTGAAATATCTTCAAGGTTGATTCCACCGAAAGATGGAGCGATTCTCTTTACTGTCTCAACGATCTCGTCTACATCCTTTGTGTCAAGGCAGATCGGAAACGCATCAACTCCTGCAAATCTCTTGAAAAGAACTGACTTTCCTTCCATAACCGGAATAGCAGCAAGAGGTCCGATATCTCCAAGACCCAGTACCGCTGTTCCATCAGATACAACTGCAACTGTATTAGCCTTACATGTATATTTATAAACATCAGATGGATCTGCAGCAATCTTTCTGCAAGGTTCTGCTACGCCTGGTGTATAAGCTGTTGAAAGATCATCTCTTGTCTCAATACGCACCTTTGAATTAACTTCAAGTTTTCCTTTGTTTTCTTCATGCATCTTAAGACTTGCTTCATTAAAATCCATCTTTAATTCCTCCATGTAATTCATTAGTATATTTAATATCACTTTATTCTTATGGCACTTTACCCAAACAAAGTGTTTTCAACAATAATAAGTCCATTTATAGTACTATGTCAAATCAAAAAGGCTGAGCTGAACGCCTTCAGTACGATTTTCATACTTTCTCGCATAGGACTGGATATCCTTACTTCCAAAAAGTATGCCATTCTCTCTGCAAAATCCCATGTAAAGGCGCCCCATTTCCCCGGACTTATCCACTAGAAAACTGTCCTTAAGCCCTTCTTTAACGTATAGATCATAAATATTTTTATCTCTTTTTTCTAATTCCTGATAAAAATATTCCTTCATGCCGCTTTGAAGTACCGTCTTAAAGTCATGGGTATCAATCGCTTTTACGCCATACTCTTTTCCAAGCTTAAGAAGTTCTTCCAAAGAAGAAATGTCAGCATTTATATAAGGCAGCATCGGAAATATATCCAGTATAAGATCTACTCCCGTCCCCTTAAAGCCTTCCAATATATCCAAAATATCCTGAATGTTTTTTTCTCTTCCTTCTATTAAAGAATATTTTTCTTTATCTAAAGTAGGAAGCATCACCCTCAGCACGCATTTTGTATGACTGGCGATATCCATCAGCACATCTTTATCCCTTAGCACCAGCGGATCTCTTGTGGTGATATCTATTCCAAAATCAAATCTTGCTATGGCCTTGAGACATTTTCGCATTATCTCATATTCTTTTTCAAGGGCATTATAAGGATCCGAAAGCCCTGTATAAATGATGCCTCTATTTCGCTTCTTCCTTAATTCCTGAGAGATAAGCGCCGGGGCATCCATCTTAATCCCCATTTCATCCGGATTCTCAATCCTTGCGCCCTTGGCCCGAACCTTTGATACAATGCAACTATCCGTGGCTCCCCTATATATATTAATACCATTTTGTGCGGTAATAATTGATTTCGCCAAAATCTGATACATTTTAACCTCTTATAATATTAAATAAAGTCAAATGTTGCCTGTTCGTAATCAAGTTCGTTATATTCAAGCTCTTCGCCATTGGTATGACTGTCGTATCTGACAACAACTGTTACCTGTTTACCTGATGCCATCTGCTGTCCTAAGACATAATTAACATCAAACTTTCCTGTAATTTCAGGAGTTGCTCCTCTAGAAGGAACTATCAGCTGCACATGGTTTGTTCTAAGCAGCGCAAATATCGGCTCCCAGATATAAATATCCTTGGCTGCACCGAAAGGATTATCTATAAATATAGTCTTTGTTCTCTTATCCGGATCGGAAATGGCATACATTCCCGAAATGTAATTAATGACTGAAACCAAAAACTGGATATAGATACCCTGAGACTGTCCTGTCGAACCAACCGCCTCCTCATATTTAAGATAACGGCTCTGTTCTCTTATTCTTTCTCTCTTATATAACTGAAGTTTTATCTTATTCATATCAGTAACTATAACAGAGAACATCTTCTTAATGGCCAGTTCTGACTGAAGGAATTTAATACGTTCTGCATCATTTTCCTTCTTATCAGCAGTCTCTACTATCTTATCGATATAATCTGCCATTCTCTCTCTGATAAACTCATCCTTAATATAAGGAATAGAAAGCTTGATCATCTGGATAGATTCATTTCCAATGACGATCTGAGACAACTTAGGCAGCTTATCTAACTCTGTCCTTACATCAAGACATCTCTCGATACACTGATCCACGAAGTTGTTCTTAAGTCTTTCCATGTCTGAAAGACTGCTGTCAACTCTTTCCTTCTCAAGTCTGATAAGGTCCTTCATGGAATCAAGATTCTTCAGAAGTTCTGTAGCCTCAGCATAAGTCTTTGGAGTTTCAATATCATCCCTGATGGATGCCGCCAGCTGAAAAGCCCCCAGCATACCAAGGCTTTCAGTAACCTGCCCCTTAGTCTTAAGCATCTGGCTTCCAGCTCTTTCAATGGTCTTTTCAATCCTGTCATAAGAAAGGAGCAGTTCTTCAAAATGATCCCTTAAGCTTTCTCTATCTCCTTCGATCACAACAGCATAGCTGGTATCGATGTTATTCCTCTCTACGATTCTCTTTACATCTCTATAGAGATCCGCCATAATATCCTGCTGCTTCTTATAATTATCCAGCTTTTCCTCAGCCTCTTTAGACATAGTCTTGGCTTTCTTTAATTCCTCTTCCTCACTTCTAATAGCTATGTCATACTCATCATATGAAAGGTCGATGAAATTAAATTCCCCATATGCCGCATTTATATTCTGGATGGCATAATCGATGGAACCTGAAAGTCTCATAGCTTCATCTTTCTTCTGAGAAAGACTTGCAGAAATATCCTCACTCTGCTTTCTCACCCTGTCTATCTCAAGCTTAAGATGCTCTAATTCGTCTTCTTCAGGCTTAACAAATGTTCCCGCATTATATTCATCCATAAGTTTTTCAGGATCAATTCCTGTTTCCTTAATGCGGTTTTCCTGTCTTCTGATACTGCTTTCAAGAGTATCAAGAAGCATGGCATTCTTTTCCTCATCTATAGCCTGCTGATCAGAGTCACTTATATAGCTCTTAAAAATATAGATCAGTTCTTCTTTTCCTCTATTATCCTCAGGATAATTCTTCTGCTGATAATAAGGCTGATAATGGCTGTTCCAGTCATCCTCTATATTCTTTAACTCTTCTTTTCTTTCTCTAAGAGCTTTGAAACATTCCTCTTTTTTACTTAATTCATCATCAAATCTGTCCTGGATCAGCACGCTTTCTTTCACGCATCTTACCTTACTAGCTGAAGCCTCATCCAAAGCTTTTGCTTTCTCATCAAATGAATTTTCGCAAACCAGGATCTTCTCTAAAATTTCAACATCAGATGTAAGAACTTTTATTCTTTCTTCATCCTTTGAAACAGCTTCTTCAATCTCTACTTCCTTAGCTTTAAGATTCTCAATATTTCTCTCGATCTTTTCTATTCCAGAGACTATTTTTTCTATCTCTGTCTCTACCTGCTTAAGATCCTGGGCTGCACTTACATTTTCCTTAGATCCTGTGCGAAGTACAAAAAGAAGATCTTCTCTCTCTGTCTTTAGAGCATCCACAAGGAATAATCTTTCATTGCCAAGATTATCAATCTCATTATTTACATTTTCTAAATATCTATCTTTTGCTTTTTCATCCAGGAAATGATTCCCTGGAGTTCTTATTATCACTGCCCCATCATTTAAGTTAAGGACCTTGTTTCCAAGTTTATCCTTATCATAAATAACAACTGAGCTTTCATTTGCAGTCATTTCTAAAAGTCCTGGATCCTGCGCTAACTCGCTAAAATTGTCTGCAATAACTGAATATGGCAATTCCGGCTCAGCTTCAAGTAATTCCTTTCTTCTTTCAGGAGTTACAGCCGCAAGATAATCAGCTCCAAACATGGCTGTGCTGCCGTGTCTTGTGGTAATATAGTCGATCACCCTTTCCACGTCGCCGCTCATTTTAATTATCCTGCCGCGTTTTATCTCTTCAGCTCTCTTCTTATTCTTTCTTAATTCTCTTTCAATTTCTGCAATCCTGATTATATCTTTCTCTGTCTTTTCTCTGATAAGGTCTGAAAGGCTTGCCATATCAGTTCCTTCAGGATCATGAGATGCATAGATATTTCTGATTCCCTTTAATTTGCCTTCGTTACTCTTAAATATCTCGTCACGCTCTCTATAAACCTCAGCTTCACGTTGAAGATTAAAAAGCTTATCATTTTCTTTGGCAACATTTTCCCTGGCAAGCTCAATCTCTTTTTTAACCTGCTCTAAAGAAAGCATCTTATTATTCACAGAATTGCAAAGCTTATCTTTGTTTTCAGTTTTAGCAGCAATGATATTTTCAGTTTTATCAAATGCTACCTCACTTAAACCTTCTCTTAAAGTTCTTATCTCTTCCTTAATATGCTCAGTCTCTTCATTAAGGAACAAAATATTGCTATCTGCAACTGCAGCCCCTACTCTTGCCTCTTCAAGTACCTTGCTGTCTTTTTCAATCATGCTGCAGATCTCATCATAACTATCAGAAAGAGTCTTTATCTTTTCTATAAGATCCTCTTTCTCTTTTTTAAATATCTTATAAAGAGCCCCCACAACTAAAGTAAGTTCCTCTTCATCTTCTATATGCTTAGCCTTTGTAGAAGCCACTACTTTCTCATACTTAGCTTTATCATTTAAAAGATCAAGGAAATAAATAGCCGCCTTTTTCTCCTTAAGATTTCTGTCTTTCTTTTCTATAAGATCTTTTATTCTTATAGCTTCAGACTGCAATCCATCCAATTCCTTAACTATTGTCTCATACTTCTTTTTATCTCTGGAAGTTCTTAAGTTCTCTAAAGAAGCTCTCTTACCTGTAAGGTATTCATAAGCCTGTTCTTTATTTTTCTTTAAAGAAAGAAGATATTCTTCGGAATTTTTTCTTTCCGCCTCACCTGTAACATAGATATCTCCAAGTTTCTTAGAAATCTCTTCCTCTTCTTTATAAAGATCATTAAAGGAAATTATCCTGTCATAAAGAAGTGATATAAGTTCTGTCTCATGATCAAAAACCGCTATATCTTTCTTCTTCTCTGCCAGATTCTTAAGCTGATCTTTAATAGACATAAGAAGATCTGCCGCAGAGTCACGACTTCCCTCTTCTTTATTTGTCTTTACCCTGTATGCTTTCTCAATTATCTCCTCAATAAGAAGATCCTCTATCACCTTACGGGTTGTCTTATAATTACTTTCAAAATATGTTCTTACGTGTCCTTCAGTCTTATTGATACCTCTGATTATCTCCCACTGGCTTTCATGAAGCCCATAATTACTGATAAACCTCTGATATTCCCCTTTTCTGTCAAACACAAAGACCCTGATATTATTATCTTTCCTTGAAAGATCCTGAAGATAGTTTTTTAAAGCCTGATAGGAAATCCTCTCCTTATCCTTGATAAGTGGAAGATTAACAATATCATTTCTGTTATATTCCCTATAAAAAATGCAATAGTTAAAATAATCTATCGATGCTACATCTGACTTCTCAGTCTCCTGGTCCCTGTCTCTTGATTTTCTCGCGCAGAAACCGGTAGTCATATATTTATAACCGTCTTCTATATCCGGTTCATCCACCTTCCATTCAATAAGTGAATGGATAGTGGTATTACCGCAATTTTCTCTAAACAACTTCTCTATAGGCTGCTTTTCATCCAGTGTGGAATTAGGGATCACGCACTGCATAAGAAGAAGCATGAGTACAGACTTACCACCGCCATTGGCCAGATCATAGAGAGTATCCCTTCCATAAAGACGCATGGTAAAGTCATCATACATCTGTGTGCCGAAGTTGTATTTAACATTATTTACTCTTATTCTGTTAATACTAGGCATTATCGGTTCCTCCCAAAATGGTAAATATCTTACCCTTATATTCTTCAAAATAATTCTCAGCTATGGCTCTGAATCTGTCCGTTGGATAAAATCTCTCTTCAACAACATTAAATAATTTCTGTTCCTGAAGGAAATTAAAGCTAAGCTTTACAAATCCAAGTTTAGAACCACGTGAAGCTTTATTTCTGTCTTTATCTTCACTGGTAGCTGTAGGAAGTTCATGCCAGAGAAGGCATACATTTCTAAAAGTTTCTTTAGAAGCTTCTAAATCTTTCTCAAATATCTCATCTTCCTTCGCGATCCTCGTTGCCGCTTCCGTAACAAGAGCTATCATTTCATCAAGCTTAATATACTCTTTGATCTGATATGTACTTGAATCCGTATAGAAATAAAGCAGCGCCTGATACACGATAAAATAAAAAAGGAAAAGCTCTCTATTAACCTTAAAACCCATAGCCCTTTTTAGATCATCATTTGTATATCCAAATACTTTATTTCCGTCTCCTGCTGAGATAAATATCGAATCATTATATTCATAAAGATTCAGATTAAGACTTTTTAACAGCTTTACAGTGATATCATACACCTCTGAATCAGAATAAAAATCATTATAAAGCTCTCTTGTTTCTTTATTTTGTTTTGACACATTTTTTCCTGTGATCAACGCACTATATATAGCTAACGCTTTTTCAAGACTCTTTTCTTCCATCTTATTTCCCTATCCACTATAGAATGATCATCTTATCTTTCTAACATCTATGAAATGCCATATTGCGTATCAGCATTTTTTCTTCCTTAGATGCCTCATCCTCTTCTGATTCATTTTCTCTATCCCCGATCACTATCTCATCAGGCATATATTCAATGTTAAAACTTATATCCTTATACAATTCCTTATCCGCATCTGAAAGTGTCTCCCAGGCCATTTTCTCAAGGAAAGTCTCGGTTTCATCCTTCATGATCTTCATGCTGTATGAATCTTTCTTTGCCAAATGTACCAGGAATGAATAATAATCTCTATTTTCATATATCTCTTTTCCAAACTTGATCTCTAATATGGCATTAAGTTCAGAAAGAGTAACCTTTTCCCACCTAAGCAGTCGATCCAGTAATTCCTTAAAGAGAAGTCCAAGATTCTTTCCTACAACTTTAGAGAACTTTTCATCCTCATATTCGAAATTAAGATCCACCGGTTCATTTTCCCTCACTTCTCCCTTCAGATTATCCTCACTCTTTGAAGTAACGATATTATCTACAAGGAATGCCGAAAAACTCTTTTCGATCTTTGGCATAAGAAATGGCATGAATATATGAGCCATATCCTCAGGCCTGTCATTCTTTTCCATTACAGAAAGAGCATTATTAAAATCAAATACCGTTCTAAGCTGTTTTAATTTTGATCTTTCCACTAATTCATCCGTTATCCTCGAAAGTTCGGCAGTTGCAGCAATAAGTTCGCTGTGGCTTTCAATGGTCTTCTTTAATTCTGTTTCAAGAATAGTGATATCCCTCATTCCTTTAGAATCATGACCTGCCGCCATTCTTCCTACTGCCTTATCCACAAGAGCTTTATTTTTAGCAAAAGATTTTCTTTCTTCCTCAAACCAGAGAGAGGTACTGTCCATATAATCCTTTGCAGCCTTTGTTCCTTCATATATATCACGAAGCAATATCTTTATTACTTCATCTCTCTTCTTCTTAAGCCTTGTAACTTCAATATTCATCCTTCTGATGACATCAATACCGCCACGGAAATTCTCTGATCTTATCATCTTTTCAAGAAGAAGCTGCTCTGTGGTAAGTGGGCTTTCGTCCTTTACTTCCTTTGTAGAAAGGAAAAATTCTATGCCATCTCCTGTGATATGATAAACTACATTTTCATCTCTTATAGCGCTCTCTATAAGCTTTACATAGGATGTCTTCATCTTCTTTTCTTCCGGATCAAAGAAAGAAAATGTAAATGGACGTCCATCATTTCTTATCTTATCAAAAATGTATCTTATAAGTTCTGTTTCCTCAGTTTCTGATTCTTCCAAGCCAAAATCTCTTCTAAGTATCTGCCTTAAGAATTTCTCCACCATTTCATAAGTTACATCATTTTCATTAAAATTATTTTCATTTATAAAAAAGCGCAGCAAAGAAAGAGTCAGATAACCCATATCCAGACTCTGGTATTTCCCCTCTTTATATTGTGAAAATGATGTTTCATAAAGAGCAAAGAACGGATAGAACTTCTTTAAGTTCATCATTCTTTCAGATTGATTTTTTAATATATCATCTATTAAAACGTGATTCTCTGCCACTGTTTCTTCCTCTTACTAGCATTAGTAATTTGTCTATATCTTGGGCCTGATAAATATAGTTACCCCATGATAGACATAATCATTTGATTATACCACAAATCCAAAACTTTTTTAAAGTGCATGGCACGTTTGTTCCTCTTTTTCATACACCGTTATACACTCACCATATTCACCCATGAGCTCATTCCCTAGTTCAACTACAAAAGCTTTTTCAGGAAATAACGTTAATAACCGTATTTGCCAAAAATAGCGCAGCGTTTCTCCAAAAGTCTTTTTTAAATCATCATTTATAACGCTATTATCATTTATAAAAAAATCTTCTAAAGACCCTGTATTTACTTCCATTTCAATTTTCTTTTTAGAATAATCATATTGCTTTTCAAGTTCTTCAACAAATCCCAACAACTCATTGTCACTATGGTAATTATTTAAAAACATCTTGATAAACACATAATCTTTTACACGTACTATTTCAGGACAGAATAGAGCTGCCGCAGCAAGAGTCCCATCTATTTGATTTTTATACAGTCCATAATGAACATTATCTGTCCAATCAGCAATTTTTATGTCATTATCTACCACACTTTTATATCGTTCTATCATCTTTCACCAGCCAAATTCATCTGAAATCTTATAAAAATAAATA
>JAFOIV010000093.1 GCA_017420535.1 Eubacterium sp.
ATATTAGACAGAATACTGCATCATTCTAAAGTAATTACAATAAATGGTAGATCATATAGAGTCAAAGATTATATTAAACCATCAGAGTAATTGTACATAATAATATAAAACTTTTTGTACATAAATACTTGACACTTTATATAGGGGGGTGTTATTATCTGCTTGTATCAATTAACAAATGCAGAGTAGATGTCGAAGCGTTAAGTGCTCGGTGAACAGGGAGTTGTCATCGGGACGAAAAGTTTTACTTGCGATTTCGGTGTCGCATCCCGCTGCTACATAAGAGTGATATTTTATCTCCTGTGTAGTTAAGGAAAGTACTGCAAAGGAGGTTTTTTATGTCTAAATTGAAAAATGTAAAAGTATTGACAACAGTAGCTATGCTCCTGGCATTAGCAACAGTATTCGGATTTTTGAAGGTGCCGATTACGAACCTGATTGAAATTCGTTTTGGATTTATCCCTATAGCAATCGGTTCTGCGCTGTTTGGACCGGCGGTTGGTGGTGTTGTCGGCGGTTTGGCTGATATCCTTGGATATCTGGCAAAACCAACGGGCCCATTCTTCCCGGGATTTACAATTTCCTCTATTGTATCCGGTATTATCTTTGGTGTAATCCTTCATGGTAGCAAAGGATTTAAAGGGGATAATAAGTCCCTTGTGATTCGCATTTTTGCTGCAGAATTAGTGAACACATTGATAGTAGGACTTTTGATTAACAGTTATAATCTATCATTTCTCTATGGAACACCATTTGTTGCAACTATGACAGCACGTATTGCCAAGGAAATGATTATGTTACCGATTAATACAGTAATCTTAAGTGCTTGTCTAATTCCTTCACACAAGTTAGCGGTGCGTATGTTGAGAGTAGAGTAATGCGTTGATTTGGAGGCTTATATGAATTATCAAGAGACGGTGGAATATCTGAATCATCTTCCGGTATTCCAGCCATCCAAGGTAAAGTCCGGTGAGCAAATCATGGGATTGGATAGCATCCGGGTATTATTGGAAAGGCTAGAACATCCCGAAAGAAAATTAAGATGCATTCATGTCGGTGGAACCAATGGCAAGGGTTCCACCGTTGCTTTTTTACGCCGGATTTTATTGGAAGCAGGATATAAGGTGGGATCATTTCAATCTCCTGCCATTGATCATCTTAGAGAGCAGATTCAGTTAAATCAAAAAGATATTCCAGAGGAGGCATTTGCCCGAGCTATGACCAGAATCCGAAGAGAGGTTGAGTTCATGGCAGAGAATCATCTTGGCCTCCCGACGATGTTTGAGATGATTGTTACAGCAGCGTTATTGTATTTTCTGGAGGAGCAAACGGATTTTGTCATCCTGGAAGTTGGACTGGGTGGTGATATAGATGCAACCAATGTTATTCCTACTCCGGAGTTAGCAATACTTACAACCATCAGTTATGACCATATGGAACTTCTGGGAAATACGCTTTCTGAAATAGCCCGACACAAGGCGGGGATCATTAAAGAGGGGGGACTGGTACTTACATATCCGCAGGAAGAAGAGGTTATGGAAGTGCTTATAGATAAGTGCCGACAAGTAGGAGCAACTTTGATTACGGCGAGTTTACCGGAGGCGGCAATAAGATATGACCTGGAGGGACAGGAGTTTGACACAGAACGCCTGAAAAACCTCCATATAGGGCTTCTGGGAACCTATCAGATAAGAAATGCGGCTGTTGCAGTTAAGGCCGTAGAATTGCTTAATAGAACCCTTCATGGAGAAATGAAGATATCAGATGATGCTATTCGTGCAGGCCTGTGGAAAACGGAGTGGCCGGCGAGATTCCAGCTGATTTCTAAAAATCCATATATCATCGTGGATGGCGGACATAATATGCAGGGGATAGAAATGCTGAAGGATTCATTAATCAGATATTTCCCGAATCAGAAAATACGGTTTGTGACGGGGGTACTTGCAGATAAGGAATACAAGAAGATGATGAATGTGATAATGCCGATTTCTAAGAGGTTTTATACCATTACACCGGAGAATCCCCGTGCTCTGGAGGCAAAACAGCTGGCAGAGTATCTAAAAAGCATCGGTGGAGATGCGGTTTCCTGTGATACATTAGATGAAGCTATGCGTAGAGCGAGAAAGGATACTTTACAGCATGAGGTAATTTGTGTGTTCGGTTCCCTGTATTTTGTGGGCAAAGTGTGTAGAAATTGTGTTGACATTGTACATAATTGAATATAAAATTAAGGAAAATGAGGCCGATATCATGGTGAGGTGACCCCAAAAAGTTAGACTTTTTAAGCGTAGCAGTTTTTGGCTGCTACGCTATTTTTATGCAGCCAAGAGGCTGAGCCTGTATTGAACAGGACTCATCCATCCTAGTTTCTCTTTAATTCTTTGTTCATTGTAATACTTTATATATCGCTCGATTTCTGATTTTAATTCTTCATAACTGTAATAAACAACATCATAATAAATTTCTTGTTTTAGTAGTCCAAAGAAATTTTCCATTACTGAGTTATCAAGACAGTTCCCTTTTCTGGACATACTTTGAAAGATTCGTTCTTCTTTTAATCTGCAAGAGTATGCCTTCATTTGATAAGCCCAGCCTTGATCAGAATGAAAGGTTCTTCTATAAGGGCAGTCTGAAGTAATTTCAATAGCCTTGTCCAATGCGTCCATTACATTCTTAGCTGAAGGAGTCTTGTCAATTCCGTAACTTAGTATTTCACCATTACACATATCCATAAATGAATCCAGATATAGTTTATGCATGTTCATATGACCTTTTTCATCACCTTCATAATACTTGAATTCAGTTGTATTCGTTGTAATCTTTTGATGTGGTATATTTGTATTAAAACGTCTACGTATTCTGTTAGGTGCAACAGTTCCAACCTTACCTTTATAAGAACTATACTTACGGCTTTTTCGAGTGAATGAAGTGACCTGTAAATCAAGTTTTTGCATAATTCTTTGTACTTTCTTTTTGTTGATACAGTATCCCTGATTTTTAAGCTCTCCTAACATTCGACGATAACCATAATCCTTATTAACCTTTCGAATCTCCAACATCTTTTCTTCAATTTCTTTGTCTGGATTTTCTCTATCAAATCTTTTTTGCCAATACATGTATGTTGCTTTAGGCATTCCGGTATAAGAGAGGAGGTCTTTTAGTCTGAATTCTCCTCGGAGGCTGTTGATGACGAGCGCCGTTCTCTCATTTTTGCCTCGTCCTCTAAACGCAGCCTCCTCAGTTCTTTTAAAAAAGCATTTTCGATTCTTAACTTGAGAAGCTCATCTTCCAATTCTTTTACATGCTCAGCACTGGTATCAATTGTTTTTTCTTCTACTTCTTGAGATTTATTATTTATCTTAGATTTGTCCAATGTTTTCTTCCGCCCCTTTTTGTGTGGTCTCAATGCATCAGGACCGGCAATGCGGAAACTACTAACCCATCTAGCAATCATACTAGGATTGGTTATACCTTCTTGAACAGCCAACTCTTGATATGAAACCTCATTTGATAGATAAAATTCTACCACAGAAAGTTTCTTTTCGAAAGAATACTTTACTTGTTGACGAGAACGCATTAAGCCTTCATCACCAAAGGACTGGTAGTTATTAACCCATTTTTGTATATCTTTTATATGTGGACCATAGACGGATGAAAGATACTTGTAGCCTCCTTCACCTCTTAAATAGGCATCAACCATTTTTTTCTTAAACTCGTAGCTGTACTTAGCCATAAAAACACCGACCCCCAATCGTTAGATTTTTGGTCTAACTTTTGGGGGTCGGTACAAACTGTATTACACCTTTTTATGATGTAATTAAAGAGTTATTGGATCCAGATAATCCGCAAATTTTTTACTATAAATCGATTTTATGGCAATACTTAGTTGATAATTATAATTATTCAGGTAGTTACGTAAATTTCTGCGTA
>JAFOIV010000094.1 GCA_017420535.1 Eubacterium sp.
ATATTAGACAGAATACTGCATCATTCTAAAGTAATTACAATAAATGGTAGATCATATAGAGTCAAAGATTATATTAAACCATCAGAGTAATTGTACATAATAATATAAAACTTTTTGTACATAAATACTTGACACTTTATACTCATGATGCACTAAAGCAATGCCAGGCAAATGTTAATGACGGATATGTATACGTGGTAGATATGGATTTGGAGAAATTCTTTGATACAGTATGTCAGAGTAAACTTATTGAAGTATTATCACGAACCATCAAGGATGGAAGAGTCATTTCACTAATCCACAAATATCTCAATGCTGGAGTGATTAGCAGAGGGATATTTGAAAAGACAGAAGTAGGAATGCCACAAGGTGGACCGCTAAGCCCATTGCTCAGTAACATAATGCTGAATGAATTAGACAAGGAATTAAAGCATAGGGGACACCGATTTGTTCGTTATGCAGACGACTGTATGATTTTCTGCAAAAGCAAGAAAAGTGCAGAAAGAACCTTGGAAAACATCATACCATTTATTGAAGGGAAACTTTTCTTGAAGGTGAACAGAAATAAAACGTGTGTGGAACATATCAGCAGAGTTAAGTACCTTGGTTATAGCTTTTATAGGTATCGAGGCAAATGCAGATTTAGAGTTCATCCAAAATCTATCGTAAAGATGAAGGAAAAAATGCGAGAATTAACAAAACGTAGCAATGGATGGGGAAATGAATATCGTGCATTAAAACTAACTCAATTTATAAGAGGATGGGTAAACTACTTTGGATTGGCGGATATGAAGAAGCTACTTCAAGAAACAGATGAATGGCTAAGGCATAAGATAAGGACAATCTACTGGAAACAATGGAAGAAGGTTAAAACAAAATTCAAGGAACTCAAAAAGTTAGGCGTGGAAGAAGAAAAAGCGTGGATATGCGCAAACATGCGAAATGGCAACTGGTATTGTGGTAGTTATTTTATATTACAGACTGCGTTTAACAACAAGAAACTCCATGAACTAGGATACCCAACATTCACGGAGTTTTATTTGAAAATATGTGAAAACTAGAGAAGCACCGTATACGGAACCGTACGTACGGTGCTGTGGGAGGTCGGTAGATAAAATAATTATCTACCTCCTACCCGATTCGCTCTGTACTGGTCAACATTTTTGGTAACAAGTCGGACGGATAAATTAGCTAAATCTTAATTCCATTGGTGTTAAATTGTTGTTATGAGTATGAGGTCTGACGTAGTTATACCAGTTAATATATTGCTTAGTCATCTTGTCTAACATTTCAACGCTATCAAATGTAAACCTATAATAAAAGCAATTTTTAAATGTATTATAATATGCATCTACTACTTCCTTTTTGAAATCTTCATTGTACTTTGCTGACATAATTGGTCCTCCTAGATAATATTATTTATAACATATTATCTGTCCAAGGTGTTACCAATTTAGTATACCAGTACAAGTCGTCTGAAAAAAATCAATAGCTCAAATGTTACATCATATGTAGAGACGGTATGCTTGCTTTCGAAGAAATGCCCAGTTTAAGCGGGTTTGAGGACTATATTTGCAAGAACATATTATGAAAATGAGCCTGTAAAATATGTGCATGAAATGAATAATAGAATACGGGTGTAGTGAAAATCAACCTTTTGGCGTAGTTCGCATAGAGTACGCTGAAAGGTTATTTTTATATGATTTTGTTCGCGAATGAATATAGGGCTGTACGTCGAAAGTTATGAAGGTTTAGATTGATTTTCGGCGCTTGTGCGCTTATAATATAACGAGGCAAAATTGTTGTAATTATAGACTTTTATGGAGTGAATATGTATGGAGTTTGAAAGAATACCAGTAACTGGTAGAATGATGAATTTTAAAGATTCTTCAGATGAAACAAATAGCTAAAAGAGGAAAGGTGGTTGCATGGCAGCAGATAAAGAGTTTTTAACTTACAATCAACAGATGAAGAAGTTGCGAGAAAAAAAGAAAATTGATTGTGGAAATACCAAGGATAAGACTACCCTGGTTAGAATGGGATACTTTAATCTGGTAAATGGCTATAAGGAGCCCTTTATTTGCGGGAAAGATACTAATGGTAATCACATTTATATTGCAAATACTTCACTTGAGGGGCTTTATGCACTTAAAAAATTTGATGATGGGCTTAGAATGCTGTTATTAAAATATATTACTCAAATTGAGGAGGAAGTACGCACATTAACAGGTTATAAATTTGATCAGTGCAATGACAATGGAAAAACACCATGGTATGACGCAAAAGCATATTCTGAAAAGAGTAAGTTGCAGAATAAAATGAACGCAATATCTTCGGCATATAGTGAGCTGAATCGTAGTAGATCAGAATACGTAAGATTCTATATGAATAATCATGAGACTATACCAACATGGATTATGATTAAGGTTGTAAATTTTTCTACGTTTATTGATGTGCTTAGCAATAGTAAAACAGATGTAACACATGCCTTATGTAAGTTATATGATCTTAAGGATGATGCGGGATATTATAATGTGAAGCTACTTATTGGTAGTTTGCATTGGCTAAGGAAGGTTAGAAATTCATGTGCGCATAATGAAAGAGTGTATTGCATAAAGCAGATTCCTGATCGCAATGCTAAAAATAGCGGAAGAATTCTTGAGGGATATTTTAGGAGCCTTCGTTCAACATATCTTAAGGACAAAGATAAGAAAATAATGGATTTATTGGTTTATTTCAAATACTACTTGACCGATAAGGATTTTAAGGATATGATGGGGGAACTTCAGAAGATGTTATTAAAGTTGCAGGCAGATGTTTCGACGAATGCATTTGATAATGTCAGAGGTAAGATGGGTATCAAAAATTTGAATGATTTAGAAACCTTGAAAAATCTTCCTAAAACTGATATATCGTACCACGAATTTGAAAATTATTGATGTAAATAATCCCATAAAATTTTCGAATTCTATTGTAATAAATTTGGAGATGTGGTAATATACTAATATAGAGATAACTAGATGTATTCTGGTTGAAAGGCACTTGCGGTAACGCAGGTGTTTTTTAATATTAGCTCATCTGCCATGTGTAGAAGGAGTTCCTGAAGACGCTATGCTTGTGCATGGCTTTTTTGCTTTATATAGTAAATTAATCGGCGAATGTATCAACCAACGCCAGAGCTAATTATAATGATCTAGGCAAGGGAATCATCGCTAATACAATATATTTGGAGCGATTTTTCGAAAATCTTCTGATGGGGTATCAGAATGAATTGAAGAATAGATTTGTTCATGTGGATTATAGGGAACAAGGTGCAATTCAAAGTGCCAATGTGCCAAGCTCAAAGAGCCAAAAGGGCACTTTGAAAATGTCGCTTGAGGAAATAGCAATAATAAAGGTTTTACATGAAGAACCTTCAGCAACTCAAAAGAGAATAGCGGAGCTTACGGGAAAATCCGAGAGAACTATTAAAAGACGAACAGTTGAGATGCAGGAAAAAGGACTGATCCGCAGAGAGAACGGTAATCGTAACGACAGATGGGAGGTACTGATAAAACCGTGATGGATTCTTATGTTGATGAAAGAGACTACAAGCTTTTAGAAGCAGACAAATACATTTTCTTTGTTCTTAGGCGAATTATGGGCGGAGAATGTAAGCTGCTGCTGTCTGACCATGAGCGGATGATCCTTTGCTTTACGGGACATCCGTTCCCGGTTTGGATATGGACAGCAGATGATGCATCAGAAGAAGAAATGGAAAAGGCATATCAGCTAGCCAAAGAAAAAAAGTTACTCACCGGAGAATATCATTTTAACATTAAGTATTCTCTTGCAGAGTATTTCATAATACGAGCGGCGGAAGATGGATTAGAGTTGAAAATCTCCACAAATATGTTTGCATATGATTGTCTTAACCCTGTCAAACCGAAAACAGAGGCAGAGGGAGAGATTTACCATTGTGAGATGAAAGACTTAGAAGAGGTAGTAGAGTTTCTGGCAGTGTTCCACGATGAAATTGGCATTGATCAAAAGGATAATAATGGTTACAGGAAAGATGCAGAATTTTTTATCAATACAGGGAATATGTATCTTTGGAAGGATGAAAAGGGGCGGAGCGTAGCAAGCTGTAAGTATGCACCAGCCGTAGATATGGCATCGATAAACCTTGTGTTCACACGCCCCGAGTATCGCAGAAAACATTATGCGGAAAACCTTGTTTATCAGGTTACGATGAAAGTGAAGGAAGCAGGATATGTACCGATGCTTTATACCGATGCTGATTATACGGCTTCAAATGCCTGTTATGAGAAGATAGGCTATGTCCTTCGTGGCAAGTTGTGTACGATTGGTTAATCTAACTCGCAGTGAATTCGATTTAAATTCCGCGTAGATTATGACGCTGAAGCTGGTGGTAAGGTGTTGCTCAACTAAGCGTACGTCGAGACGGTAGTTCTTCTTTTTAAGGGTGTGGTCGATAAGATAATTACAGAAAAGTAAAGGTTGATTTCTCTTTGGAGAATATAAAATGGCATCAGCGATGGGGGTAGAGTTTTTGA